>CAZSVY010000294.1:0-11232 GCA_964610495.1 uncultured Methanosarcinales archaeon | reverse complement strand
TATCCCCAACATGCAGTGGCGCAGTTATTGCTTCGTGGATTATCTCCGAACTCCAGCCGGTCTCTACGTCCGGAAGCTCGGCAAAGCCTGACAGAGTCATTGCTGCTATTCCGCATATAAACAGGAATACTTCCAGATTTTCCTCAATAACATGTATCTTAAAAGGACCGAGCAATACTGCCAGGAATATTACAAGAAATCCAATTAAAACTCCTGGCTCAAGAGCCATTAGTTTTTCCTCCTCTGGTAAATTATGGATTGTAAACTGTCTGGGAGGAACATATTTACTGTTAAACACTACAAAGTTTCGAATGCCTGGGCACTCAGATGACCTGCTTTACTATATATTAGCCTATAATATATTATAGAATAATATATTTATTCCGTCTATGTTCAATTTAACGTTCTGGCCTTTGAAAAAAAAGTTGAGCTTGCTTCCGATTGCTAGCTCCTCTAAAATATGCATCCTTACGTTAATGAAACATGATCTTGAACTAAATTTTTAGGAAAGAGAATTTATTAAGCTGTTATATATCATTAATAATCATGTCTGATTATATACGCAAGTTAATATTAAGCATAAAAATTCAATTTGAAATATAGTCAGCGAGAGAGTCAGACTTATATAAACATGTGAAATCGTCAAAATCCATTCTTATTTCCCACATATTTCGGTCAGAACTTATTAAAATCGATTAAAATTAAAAGAAGAACGAAAAGTCTCATTGATCAGCTACGCTACTGACAAATGAATTGAAAGGCACACAAGAATCCAATTAAAAAGTGGTATTCTTCAAATTCAAGGGAGAACTTCGAATTAAAAGATATGAAAACTCTGGCACACTTAAGAAATTAAATATATTTTTTTCTATATGTTCTTCCGATCTGACTAATCTCTCAAAGTACCAGTAAATTCTTAAACATTTTTCCCATAAATTTGAAGAGATACTGTAAGATAAATCAGCTTTATCTGTTTTGTAAAGTGTGATTCTGTTCCAAAATCCATTGGTTTAATCTTTACTTAACCGGATCTTGAAACGAATCCTATTATACTAATGGGCAAATTTTAAGTTTAGATCTTAAGCACAAAGATAATGACGAAATATATAGCCATCGAGACAAGTCCCATAGGCACTCCAAGTCTTGCCCATTCTTTGCTGGTTATACCAAGTTTGCTTGCAGAAATGATGTTCGGAATATTTCCAGGAATCAGCATTCCGCCTGCAATCAAAAGTCCCATAAGTATACTTTTTATTTGCAATTCACTCAGAGCAGGTCCTATCTCAGCAGCCGCCAGGGTAGCGTTATCAAGGATGGCCGAGACCATGTTAACCCAGAAGAGTACCGTGGAAGGTATTTGTGTGAAGTACGTGAATATGATAGGCTTGAAACCATCTCCGAGCAGCACAAGTGCCATAATAAACACGTAGACCTTAACAGCCCTCATTATGACGTCCTTGGCAGTCTCGTTATATTCTGCTACTTTCATTCCCGTGTCTTTTGGATCAACCTTTCCCAAGAAGAACATTCCAATAAGACCATACACAAGGATTCCTGGAATGATGTATAAGCCAAGCATGTTAAATAAGAACATGAAATCGGCATGGTAAGGTGCACCCGATAATTTTGAAATCGCAATTGTCGAGAGAGGTTCTCCAAGAGGAGTAAGCGCAGCGCCAAGTCCGATTGAGAAACATGCAATGATTGTGAGATCTATCTTGGACTTTCGCGAGAGAGGCATTGCATTAAACATCTCAACGAGAATGATTGCAGCAAGAATAGCAGAAATCACACTGGAAAATAGACCAAGCACGGCAATGAGAATAAAAGCCATGACCTTAAGAGAAAGGGCATCGGTCATTTTCCTGATTGCCTTATGGATAGGAGCATGCCATTTATAGATAATCAATCCGACAACCAGCACTATCTGGAATATACCGATTGGAATGCCGGCTATATCTCCAACATGCAGCGGCGCAATCAATGCTTCTTCGATTATCTCCATTCTCCAGCCTGTCTCAGTACCAGGGAGTTCGACAAAACCTGAAATGGTCATTGCCGCCACTCCGCAAATAAACAGGAAAACTTCCAGATTTTCCTCAATAACATGTATTTTAAAAGGGCCGAGCAATACGGCCAGGAATATTACAAGAAATCCAATTAAAACTCCTGGTTCAAGAGCCATTACTTTTTTCCTCCTTTAAATACTATGCTAGACTATAAAGCCTGAACAACTTACTGTTAAACAATGTTAGAGCCTAGATTGTTTTAGTCTTATAAAGATTACTCTATTTATTCTTTGATAATATATTATCCTTAATATTCAATTAGATCTTTATATTTTTTACAAATAACTTTATTTACTTTTTGTTGAGAACTTTGCCCAGACTGCATTTTTGTTATTAACACAAATTACTTTCGGTCCAAAATCCTATAAAATCGTGCAGCTTTACACTATTTCATGTGCCCAGTCAATCTGTGAAATAGTTTTATCTGTAGTAGTTGACATTGAGTACAAAAATTTTAGTTTAAGCTCAATTCAGACAGGAAGAGACAATATAGTATTTTTGATGCCTACTTAGAGTGAAGGATTTAAATCACTCCATACTTCGTGATAGATTTTAATCGTATATCTCTGGAAAAGTTGTCTCAGGCTTCTGGAGGAGATAAGTTTCTTCTTCGTTCTTATTGCATTTAGGAAATTCCTACCTGATTGCGAACTGCAGGCTTCACAGAACAAAGAAAAAGACCTGCTAAATTTAAGAGAAAAAGAGATCAAAGCTTGATAATATTTTGAAGAAAAATACGAAAGATTTAACCTGGCAAAAATTACGACGTAGAATGAAAATTATAAATAAAATATCAATTCCTGATCACAGTTTAGAAAAATCACAATTGAGAAACAGTATTGAGAAGCTTAATCTAATAAATGGTATCTTCTTCAAATTCAGGGGAAAATTCTCCAGCTAAAAATATGGGAATTTTGCCACTGAAAATAAGTTAAGTAACCTCTTGAGTACGTTTTTTAATTTGGCTAAATGCTCAAATTTTAGCAGATCGGTGAAATTTATTTCCTCCAAGATTTGAAGAAGATACGATAAAATTGCAATCGTTTTTATTAATTACTGATCTGTATTAAGATTCGGTTCCAGAATCCGAGAACATTCAGCTTTGAATTTACCGACTCTGGAACTGAATTCATATTAGGCCAGGGCGAATTTTAAGTTTAGATCTTAAGCACAAAAATGATGACGAAATAAATAGCCATCGAGACAAGACCCATAGGTACTCCAAGTCTTGCCCATTCTTTGCTGGTTATACCCAGTTTGCCTGCAGAGATGATGTTCGGGATATTTCCTGGGATCAGCATTCCGCCGGCAATTAAAAGTCCCATAAGGATACTCTTTATCTGAAGTTCACTCATAGAAGGTCCTATTTCAGCGGCTGCCAGAGTGGCGTTGTCCAGAATAGCTGAGACCATGTTTACCCAGAACAGTACCGTGGAAGGGATTTGTGCAAAATATTCGAATATGATAGGCTTGAAACCATCTCCGAGAAATGTCAGAGCCATGATAAACACGTAGACCTTGACAGCCCTCATAATGACATCTTTCAGAGTCTCGTTATAGTCTTCGGCTTTCAACCCAGAGCCGCCCATTTCAACTTTTCCGAGGAAGAACATTCCAATAAGACCGTAGACAAGGATACCTGGAAGAATATATTTACCCAGCATATCAAATAAGAACATGAAACCGGCATGGTAAGGCGCACCGGAGAGCTTTGAGATGGCGATTGTCGAAAGAGGTTCTCCAAGGGGGGTAAGCGCAGCGCCAAGCCCGATTGAGAAACATGCAATAACGGTCAGGTCTATCTTGGATTTTCGCGAGAGAGGCAGTGCATTAACCATCTCAACGAGAATGATTGCCGCAAGAATCGCGGACATTACACTGGAAAATAGACCAAGGACGGCAATAAGGATAAAAGCCATAATCTTAAGAGAGAGCGCATTGGCCATACTCCGGATTGCTTTATGGATAGGCTCATGCCATTTATAGATAATTAAACCGACAATCAGCACTATCTGGAATATGCCGATTGGAATACCGCCAATATTTAAAGAATTCAGCGGTGAAGTCAATGCTTCTTCAATGATTTCCATTCTCCAGCCTGTTTCTGCACCTGGAATTTCGACAAAACCTGCAATTGTCATTGCCGCAATTCCGCAGACAAAAAGGAATACCTCCAGATTTTCCTCAATAACGTGTATTTTAAAAGGGCCGAGCAGTACGGCAAGGAATATTACAAGAAATCCAGCTAAAATTCCTGGTTCAAGACCCATTAATCTTTCCTCCTTTACTATTTAGTCTATAGTAGTTTATAGTGTTCACAATAAAGTAAGTATATAAACTATAGTGTATACATTTGAGCCCTCTAAACAGCCTGAAGCTTTGTTTTTAAGGGAATAAAATAGCTGATTTGCATTGTGAAATAAATAACAAGTATACTGTTTAGTAATAGAATTATTAGTTGTGAACACTGTAGATTGCAAAAGCCTGATAGCTTATTACTATTAAACACTGAAAAGTCCCGAATTCTTTAGCTTTATGAAGGCCTTCTCTATTATTTTCCATAGATTATCAATGTTCATGCGTATGGGAAAGATTTTAATTTGCTCCCGATGGGAACCTTGATTAGGATGTGTTTTATGGCGCTTGAGGAGGATGTTTTTGATCTAAGCTTCATGAGATAATACTTTACTATCCCACTAAAAAGCTCATAATTTATCTGACTTTTATCTTTCTTATTCGCATAAAATTGAGTTTTTCTATTGGTGAGACCTTCTTTATTTTTCGGATTAATGCACGGTTATCCAGCACCTCCTGCACAAGACTCATACCGGGCTTAAAGGTTGCGGAATTAAGTTTTCTTTTAACCAGAATTAATGTCTTGAGCTTTCGTCCTCGACCACACATGCTTTTTTCTTATTTCGGGACTATAGATTCCCTGTTAAACGACCATGCGTATATATTTTGTGTTTTTGTTCATATCAAAAATACAGCGGATTGTACAAAAGTTCACAATTATAAAGTTTATAACAAGAAGTGTAAAATTTTTCAGTCATTTGTTATAATCAATCAAATCGTTTTTATACTAATTTGTGAAATAATTTTATTTTGTAGACTATATAATTTTTAATTATTATCAGTTCTCCGTAATTAGATCGGTTATTATTTAGATTCTCAATCTGCAGATTGAGAAATCGGATACTGAATAGGGATAGGAATAAAGATAGGTTATTGAAACAGGATAATTGAAAAACCGCGCGTAAGCGCATGATATTATATGGAATAGAAACGAAGCAAACTCGCAAAATAAGGGAAAAAATAATCAGGTAAAGTTAAAATCGAAGACAAAAACATTAAAATAATTAAAAAATTTGCGGAAGCACATAAATAGATTATAAATAGTATGCATTAAAAATATATTCGCTTCAGATTAACAGAGTAATTTTCTCTGTAGAACCTTCTGCATACTATCTGTTTTTAACTGCTGTTCGAGATGTAATGTCACCAGGACTTCAGACCAAGCTTTTCCGATTACAAATTTCAAGCTTTTTTAGTGTGTTTTTCTGTTGTAATCCTTCACTCAGCTCTTCAAATCCGTTGAAATCAGTTAATTTCGATTTCAACGGGTCTTTCTTCAGCACAGCGCTTGAAGGTAACTTCAAGCACTCCGTTTTTATAGCTGGCTTTTGCACTCTTGGGATCTACGCGGGCCGGAAGCTCTATATCCTGCGAATATTCGGAAGCCCCAAGAATCCTGATTTCGAGATTTTGAGCAGTCGCGTGCAGCAGGAGATCTTCCTTTTCAATATCCGGAAGTTCTGCAAGTACGTGTACCAGTTCTTCGCTTTCGAAGATATCAATTAAAGGGTCTCTTATTTCGGAGGGGAAGAGATTCTCTTCATCTTCTGAATGTTCCGGAACGTTTCCGAACTCCCGGAGTTCGGGGTCTTCCCCCGGGCGACGAATGATAGAAAATCCGTAGACGAAGGGGACGGACTCTCCCATATCTTCCAGGAGGGCTTCGATCATTTCTTCCAGGTTGTCAAAAAGTTCAGATCCAAAATCTTCAAAGAAATCCTTTCTTTTTCTTGTGCCCACCATTATTACCTCTACTTTTCCTCGTGCTGTTGCACTTATAGTGCAACTCCCGAAAAGTCACTCAATATTTATTGAGGTTCGGGAACTGGATTCCAGCCTCTTAAAGGTAACTTCCAGCACACCATTTTTGTATGTGGCTTTCGCACTCTGGGGGTCCACCTTTACGGGCAGTTCCACACGTTCGGAATATTTTGGATTCCCATATATTGTTTCGATGTCAAGTATTAAATCAGTTGCGTTCAGTCTGATGTTTTCTTTTTCGATGCCCGGAATCTCGGCAATCACGTGCACGGTCTCTCCGGCTTCCAGTACATCAATAAGGGGTTTTCTTATGTCGAGATAACGTCTTTCTCCGGTCTCTGTCTGCTCAAACATAGGAATATTCCCGAATTCACGGATCTCGGGGTCTTCTCCTGGCCTCTGGGTTACGGAAAATCCGTAGACGAAAGGATGCTGCCCGAAGTTTTCTACACTCATATCCATTGCCCTGCTAAGGCGTTCGAACATTTCGTCCATATTCTCAAGCGGGTCGATTCCGAAAACTTCATCGAAGAAATTTCTTCTTTTTTTCCTGTCTCTGTCCATATGACCACTCCGTTATTAATTTATCCATTCGTAGTTTCATTATCAGGTGAATATTAACCAGATTAGCCATTATTCTTTTCAGTAGTTCCTGAAGCTCTGGAAATTAAAAAAGGCCGGGATTTGCCGGCCTGTCAGAGGCTGTCTTATTCAGCCTCAAAGAAACCCGGAACATTTTTAGATTCGATTTCTTTTTCCTGTTCTCCAGCTTCGGAAGCTTCTTCTTCAAACGCAGTTGCATATCTAGCAAAGAGTTCAGCGCTCTGTTCATAAGCCGCAAGACTTTCCCTGGATGTCGTAGGCTTTACACGGCGGATTGCACGTTCAAAGTGTTTCTTTGAAATCCTGACTTCTCCTGCCCGTTTCTCAATATCCTTTCTGCCAACTCCTGGAGTAACTATCTCCCTCAGGGCCAGCATTGCAGCCTCTCTGCAAATGCCCTCGATGTCCGCACCCACATACCCTTCGGTCAGATCAGCGAGTTCGGAGAGGTTAATGTCTTCTTCAAGGGGTTTCCCCTGTGTGTGGATCTCAAAGATCTTTTCTCTGCCTGTTTTCTCAGGCGGCTTGATATAGATGAGTCTGTCAAAGCGGCCAGGCCTCATGAGGGCAGGGTCTACCATATCAGGCCGGTTCGTGGCCGCTACAATGATCACATCCTTGAGTTCCTCTACTCCGTCCAGTTCGGTAAGGATCTGGCTGACAACTCTTTCGGACACATGCGTATCTGAAACAGAGCTTCTCTGGGGAGCGATTGAATCGATCTCATCAAAGAAGATAACCGTCGGTGCAGCCTGTTTTGCTTTCCTGAAGGTTTCCCTGATTGCACGTTCGGATTCACCCACATATTTGCTGAGCAGTTCCGGACCTTTGATGCTAATGAAATTGGCTTCGCTTTCACTGGCAACAGCTTTTGCAAGCAGAGTTTTACCCGTACCCGGAGGCCCAAAGAGCAATATTCCTCTGGGGGGTTTTACACTGATAGCGCTGAAAATTTCAGGATACTTCAGGGGCCACTCTACAGCCTCAATAAGTTCCTGCTTTGCATTTTCAAGTCCTCCAATATCATCCCAGCCCACGTGGGGAACCTCAACGTAAACCTCCCTCATTGCCGAAGGCTCGATATTCTTCAGGGCTTCCCTGAAGTCCTCTTTGGTGACTACGAGGTTATCAAGAATTTCCTGCGGAATTTCTTCTTCGATATCTATTTCGGGAGTTATCCTTCTCAGGGCATGCATTGCAGCTTCCTTACACAGGGAAGATAAATCAGCTCCCACAAAACCATGGGTTACATCTGCAATTTCACCGAGGCTTACATCCTGTTCAATTGGCATGCCTCTTGTGTGAATGAGAAGAATTTGCTTCCTGCCGTTCCGGTCAGGGATTCCGATTTCAATTTCCCTGTCAAACCTTCCGCCGCGGCGGAGAGCTTCATCTATGGAGTTCGGGCGGTTAGTGGCAGCAATTACAACGACCTCACCTCTGGACTTAAGCCCGTCCATGAGGGAAAGCAGCTGGGCAACTACCCTGCGTTCCATTTCTCCTGTAACTTCACCGCGCTTGGGGGCAATGGAATCGATCTCGTCTATGAAGATGATAGAAGGTGCATCTTTTTCAGCCTCCTCAAATATTTCCCGAAGTTTGTGCTCACTTTCTCCGTAATATTTGGAAACGATTTCAGGACCGCTGATAGTAATGAAATTGGCATCGGTTTCACTTGCAACTGCCTTTGCGATCAATGTCTTTCCCGTGCCCGGAGGCCCGTGAAGCAGCACTCCTTTGGGAGGCTCAATGCCAAGTTTCTGGAAGAGTTCAGGATGTCTTAGTGGCAGCTCAATCATTTCCCTGACAAGCTGAATTTCCCGCCTGAGCCCACCGATATCCTCATAAGAAATGCCTTCTGGAACCCTGATCTCTTCAACCGATTTCTCCTTGATAACGATTTCAGTATCCTTGGTAACGACAACAGGGCCTGCAGGTCTTGTAGATGAAACCACAAAAGTCAGGGGATTATTTACAGTTTCCACCCTGATCTGCTGACCTTTATTCAAAGGCCTTCCCTCGATAATTCTGAGAATGTAGTGAGCACCTCCGACAAGTCTAACAGGCTGAGAAGGGGCAAGGGTAACTCTCTGAGCGTGTTTTGCCTGGACTTTCTGGATCATAACCCTATCGTCAATTCCCACTTTTGCATTGCTGCGCAAGTTTCCGTCGATACGAATCCGATTTTCCTGGTCACGCTCTACATTTGGCCAGACAATTGCGTAGGTTTTGGCTCTTCCTGAGATCTCAATTATATCACCGCTTACAAGCCCCATCTGCTGCATCAGCCGGGTGTCAATTCTCGCAATTCCCCTGCCCACATCCTTATGATAAGCTTCAGCAACTCTCAAATTCGTTTCTTCAATCATTCGTTCTCAACTCCGGTCTCACGTATTTTCCAGTAATGCTGGTTATTTTTGATACTATATTCAATAAAACCCCTCTCTGCAAGGTCTATCAGCTTAGCGTTAATAACACTTGGGTGTAAGCGCAGGTTGTAACATAGGGCAGCTAGAGTGTTTTCATCTTTCAGAAGCTCAAACAGGAGTTCGCACTCTAGAGGATTCCTGGCAACCTCTTCGATTGAGTCCAGACAACGGTCCATAATTTCTGTATACTCAGCCTGGAGTTGCTGCTGCATCTGTGCCAGTTCTTCTTGCCTTGTCTTGAGCTCCTGAAGTCTGCTGCTCAATTTAAGAAATAAAGCCGACGAGTCTTCCCTGGCAGGAGTTTCCTTTTTCGCAGGAGCCTCCCCTTTTTTCTCCCTGTCAAAATCAATGTCGTGAAGCGTCACCGTATAGGCATATGGAGATACGGACACTTCAAGCCGCATATTGTTTGCGATGTTGAAATACTTGCGCCTCTGTTCATCCACACTGCACTCTATAAGTCCTGCCTGCTCAAGCAGACCCAGATGACTTATTATGGCTTTTGGCCCTACTCCCAACCTGCCAGAGATCTCACTGACATAGCAAGGGCGGTTTGCAAGAAGTTGTATAATCTTCCTGCGGTTTTCATTCCCCAGGATGTCAAGTAATTTTGCCGGGTCCATTTTTCCCCTTCTCATAATTATCTAAATGTATGGGATATTAAGGCATTGATGCCAGAATTTTGCTATTATATGTTTTTAGATTATAACGTATCCAGTCTTGAATAAATTCTGACAGGAATCAGGGAATCCCTGCCTGAAATTTCATATGGAAGACTAGCTGGAAAGGAGTATGTATAAGATAGTAACCTATAGTTAGCATCAATAATATATAACTGTTCCTATTGCCAGTTATTCTTATACCGCAACCAAAAAATTAGAAAGCACCGGATATGAGATAATATAAAATAACAACAAAGCTAGGTTGAAGTGCAGGTAACAAAAGGCCAGATTTAAGTGCAAGCTCACAAAATAAAAGTTGTCATTCACATGTCGGTAAGGATGTGCTGTTTATTGCTCTCACCAGTTCCAGGCAAATTATTCATTGAATCCGAACCATGCAGGAAACTTAACGGATTTAACAGGTCTTTTATCTTATCTCTTTCGTTTTCCCAGTTTATTAAAAATGCGACGTGAACGGTTTTTCCATTGTATTCTTCAGAAGTTACCGCAATGGTATACATCAGATCGCCGAACTCGATTGAACCGCAAAATACCTCGCCATAAATATAAAAATCAGCTTTACTGTAAGGCACGCCTTTAACGTGCCCGGAATAATGACAGGATTCACCCCCATTGGACACTGTGATCTCATCAAATTCGATCTCAAAGTTTCTTTCCAGTAATCTAATATTGACATTTCCACCTGCAGCAGATTCCTCGAACTTTTTAATATCAATTATAAAAGTCTCGGAATCATCCCAGTAATCCTGATAATTAGCAGGATTATCCTGAAGATTTACTTTCTGAACTATATCGTTCTCTTGAGCGTCTGTAATTCCCTTTAGTGAACTTTCGTTAGAAACAATTTCAACAAGCTGTTTTCCGGAATGTTTAGCAATATCATCCTCCTTATCGACCAGAACAAAAATTCCTGAAAAAACAGCCAATCCAAGGAATGTTGCCAGTACCAGTACTTTACAGACAATGCCGATTTTCATTTAAATCCCAGCTCAAAGATAAAAGTAACAAATACTAAAGTCGAGTATAACTTTGAACTCTTTATAGAAGAATCTTTCTAATTTAAGCCCCAACTTAATCTATATAGTTAAACTTGAATATAGAAAATGCAGTTGCGGTTATACTGAGGAACGCTTAAAGAGAAAATTTAGAACAAAAATAACGAAAACAGGATAAGCTAAAGTTTATATTCTCCGGGCTAAAAGCATAAGCCTTACGCTTTGTTTCATAAAGACTATTCGGAAACTATTTCTCAAAAAATGTCCAGCAAGAGATTTCCGGGAAAATTTCGGAAAATTTTAAAAATTATTTCTGCTTTTTAGATTTTGCTTTTTC
>CAZSVY010000293.1:0-18800 GCA_964610495.1 uncultured Methanosarcinales archaeon | reverse complement strand
AGGAAGGTTGATTTACCTGAATTTCGTTTTGGGTCAGGCAGCGGGTATGACCGAAAACGTTATGATGCGGCATGATCAACCGGCGCAACGCAAACCTTTTCAAAAAAGGTTTGATCGAAAGCCCCTGGCAACGGTTTGACGGCGTGATCAACCGGCGCAACGGTTGTGGCTCAACGGTTGTGCTTGCCCAAAAACTATGCAACAGCAGAGGAAAGTGAGAGAAGTTTTCCCCTATATTGAAATCTTCTACTTTTTTCTTCGGTATTGAACTCTTTTACTCTTTTCTTTATGCTGAAACTTCTACTTTTTCCTCTATTTTGAAAACCGCTTATGTTATCTTGATTAAGGCCAGTTTCTTAAATTTCACTCTTTCCACATATCCTGGTAGCTGGTTGAGGGTATCCTGGGGCTTTTAGGTTTGCTTTTCTTTAATGATTCCGTTCCTTTTTCCGCCTCCCTGAGCCGGTTGATCTCATTTATGCTGTCCTCATTTTCTATGCTCAGGACAAAGCTTCCATGACAGGGTTTTGTATAGGGGAACATCAGAGCATTGCCTTTTGCTCCCACTGCAATGGGCGGTATTCCTATTATGTAGTAATCCTTAAAGATCTTGTAGCCCGGGGATACATAGTAAATCTCATCCGAGTTTTTCTCAATGTACTCTCTGGCTTCCTTGAAACTTATCCTTTCCAGGAGGATTTCATACTTCATCTGCTCGATACAGCTCATTTAACTATCTCCTCCAGTACCTTATCCAGTTTATTCTTGAGCCGAGTGGGATTATGAACATCTTTTGCAACTATTTTCACACAGTCGAACTCGATGGCTTCTTCTAGAGCTTCCGCGTTCTTGCCAAAAATTACAGAGTACATTTTGGCCTGAGAAATGGCGCTCATCGTCGCTGCAAAAGTCATTCCGGAATCGTTATGCATAAAGGCAAAGCATATATCGAAATCTAATCTTTTCTCAATAATATCCTCCAGGGTTTTATCGAGATTAACCATTTTCTTTACATAATAACCGTCAAAATCAGAAACTTTTAAAAGCTTGATTACGGCATCATTCCCAGCAACAGTTACATCAAATCCTGATTTATTCAGCTTATGGGAAAGATACAGGGCAATGCTGGTTTGAATTGGGACCTCGGGACATCCCATCATAAGAAGCACTTTTGCACCGGTCATAAAATTTCATCTCTAACGTATTTTATCTGTAAGAATGTAGGGTTAATCCTCATTTCAACCTTTGCAATTATCACTTCGGTTATCACTCTGGTAGAAATTCTTGAAATCTGGACGAGGCTTTAACTCAGCCTGATTTTATGTGTCCTGGTCTCAATCTCTTCAAGCTCTAATTCTGATATTTTTAAATTTCTGAGGCTTTTTAACAGATCTCGCCTCAATTATTCTAAAATCAAATTTAACCATTTTAATTTATCAATAATTTATATATTAAATTGTTGACCCCATGTTTAAAACTCTTTAACCTTCAAGTGGATATTTATTCTCATTTATTCTGGTGCACTTGTTTCGGATACACACAAATGGTAGAAAGAACTCGAATCAGATTAACGCCTCTCACAAAGCCTTCTGATTCTTTTTCAGAATGAAATATCTCATATATTATTTCCCTCATATTTTAATTTATAAATTTAGTTGGCAGTCGATTGGGAATTAACGGTTTTGATTGAGGAACTAAGGGTTATTGATTGAAAAGTATGGTTACCGATTAAGGGATTAAAGCTTATCGATTAAAGGATTAATGATTATCGAGTAAGTGATTTACGGTTATTGGAATATTGGAGCTGATATAAAGAAAAAACATAAAGGGTACGAAAATGGCGTGCTTAAGAGAATACAGGTATGAAATTCTCCTGAAAAATACTACTCTCAGGGAATGCGAAGATTATATTAAAGGGCATTCTGAGGAGGCATACCTGGTGCCTGGTGGATATAAGATAAAAGGTATCACCTTGCTTGGTATGACTTCTCCGGTTGGTTTTTCAGGGAACGATATTATATTTCAGTTCACAAAGCCCTGCTTCGGCTTCTTTGTGATCAAACTTCAAAACGAAGCCGAGGAAGGAAAGAAACTCAGGGACCAGTATAAAAAGGACAAAAATATAAAAAAGATTAAGTAAGGATTAATAAACACGCTTGCGCCTGCAAGTATATATTGCCTGTAAACTTCTATTTTCCCTGAGAGTTAGTTTTATGCCCAGTTCTGGTTTTTTATCTCGTTTTTCTTTTCAGGCTTTTACTTTTTTCGTACATGCGACCCTGCACTCAAAGAACCCGGCTGCAGGGAGTTCATGTATTGTGGTTGCAACGATCATGCCTTCTCCCATCTCTTTTACGACCATTATAGGTCTGCCTCTGTCGTCCTTGAGCACTACATCAGCATCGGTTTCTTCGAAGTAACCGTCACATCCTGCAGGAGGGACAAGATTTTCCACAAGCTTCTGGGAGTCATGCTTACCCACAGGCTGAGGTGTGCATGGGTTCTCTTCCATTATATACTTCAGGGAAAAAGGAAGCCACTCATATTCGTATTCCGGGACAAGAGGGCTGAAGACAAGAAGAGTCCCCCCCTTTGTCACAAACTTTTCAAGGGAGCGCCTGCCGCGTTCAAGTCCTGCACCTGTTTTCGTATACTGTTTATTTGCAAAACCTGTCGGCAGGATCAGAACCTTGCAGGCAGGAAGATAAGGAGTACCCAGGGATGTTGAGAGTGCACGACTGCATTCAAGCCCATATTCCACAAACAATTTCTCAAAAAGAAGGGGGCAGTCCCAGAGCAAAATTACGTCACTCATGAAAAAGGATAGGAAACTCCCACATATGAAGTTATCTATCTTACGGAATCTCAGGAATCGGCAAACTCAGGGTTCAAGATCCGTTATTCCAGAGAAATGTGAGTAGAACCAGATCTTTTCCCGAACTCGAATAAAATCATGTGGGGGCTGGTAGTGACTGTAAAAGGGTAGCCAATTGACTTGAAAATATTTGAATAATATTTTGTAATAGATTCACATACTTTTCTGTCAGAATAATCGTGGATAAGTTTTACATATTCACTGCCCTTTTCCGTGCAAATTTCAATATCACTTCCTATGCTGTCCGTCAGGTAAACTTCTTTAAAAATCATGATGTGCTCGGCAAGAGTGAAAGCTGCAGGGGGCTTGCCTGTAATCAATTCGAAATTTCTTGTCACTTCAACTACGGATGGAAGATTTCCTGAAACGAAAGCCTCGAAAGTCTTTCTGTGCATACTGAGCCGCTGGTAATTCTGCTGCCTGTAGGTTTTGATAAGATTTTTCCAGAATTCTGGCTTTTTCTGAATTTCCCGGAAAGTACTATCCATCGGCCCGAAGTGTTCCTCAAGCCCTTTAGGAACTTTTTGATAATCAAGAAATTCGAACCTTTTAAAATAGACTTTTGTTACGTTTGATCTGCAGAAAAGACCCTGAACATCCAGTTTCATCTGTTTTGCCAGGTAAAGTGCCAGGCTGTGAGCCATAATTCCCCTGAAGCAGGAATTCCCGTTTGAGAGAGTAAGACTTGCAGTTTCTGGTTCAGGACCCTGACTGTACTCCGCATCAACTTTAATTTCCCAGCCCATTTTCTCATTGAGTGAATTTATATAACTGACAATATCAGGGATTCGTTTAACTTTATAAGGATTGATTATTTCATATACAATTGATTCTTCAATCAATAACCCTGAAGTCTTTTTTATAAGCCACTCAAGCAGTGTGTGATGAACAAGCAGGAATTCTTCTTCTTCAATTAATTTACTACGAAATTCTGCATTCTGTGAGACCTTACTTGAATCTTTTTCTCCATTTTCACCGGTACTTCCAGCCAGAGCGAGAGAGGCAGTTTCAATAGCATCCCTTATTGCCGCACTTAAATTTCCGTTATTTTTTTCCAGAAAAGGCTTTAATTTATCCACGTAGCACTGGTCAATAGAGATATTTTTTCGGACTATCAAGGGTATTCCCTCTCCTGTTTTCTTGAGGCCACAGGCAGCTCAATTTCCTGGCATATTCACATTTTCATTTTCGTAAACCAGATAATAGATTGGCACTCATACTTCTTAATATTTTTGCTAGAATCGAGAGCAAAAAAGCTTATGTTAAAAGAAAATAAATGCAGCAAGTCAAAAGAAAAAACAATATCATAAGGACAGGAAGTAAATGTAGAGAGGGAAAGCCAGTATCCCCGAATGCGTTGATAATCTACTAAAAATATATATTATGTCAGCAAACCTGAGGCAAAGGTTTGCAGGAGAAGCTTTGAGTAGCCGAAAGTGTGTATTAACATGCCCCTGCAAACTCAAAGATGATAAGATTCGATATGGTCCTGACCTCGAATATGTAACCCGCTGCGCGGAATACTTTTGAGAAGAGCTCAACCAGTTTGAGAATGACATTTTCATCGGAAAACTGGTGTCTGATTTTTACATGCATTTTCCCGCCTTCGCTGGTCCTTTCAATCTCACTTACAAGCTGGGTAACTGAAATTACTTTTTTGCAGATAATAAACAGCTCGGAAAGAGGAATCTCCCGAATAGGTTTGCCTGCAAATGCTTCAAAAAAGCTTGTTATATCTGGAACTCCACCTGAGAGGAAAACCTCAAATACGTCCCTGTTAAGGTTTACTCTCTCATATCTGTGCATCATATACCTTTCCACAAGTGTGGTCCAGAAATCGGGCCTGCTTTTGATTTCTTTAAACGTATAATCCAGGGTTCCAAAGTTTTTCCTGATTCCCGGAGGAACCTCGGCATCAGATTTGTATTCCTTAAGAAAAATCAGGATAGAATTGGATTTGCGATGGACAAAAGAAACATCAAGATTCAAATAGCGGCCAAGAAAAATTGAGAGCGCTTCAGCAAGGAAGGCCCTTAAACTGGGGTCCCCATGCTCGAGTACTATTACCTCGGTCCTGTCTTCCTCCCAATTGATGAGGGAAGCTTCAATTCCCCAACCATGGGTCCTGCTGCGTTTATTCAGGTAATCCAGAAGATCGGAGGTGCTTTTTATCTGATAGGGATTAAAAAGTTCACTTACGAGTTCGTCGGCAACAAGAATCCCATCTGTATTTTCGATCAACCATCTGAAGGAAAGTTGACTTATGAGTATACATTCTCCACTTTCAATCAAATTATTTCGCATTTCGGGATACTTCGCAGAACCTTCTGTGAAATACTCCAGCGCATCCTCTACGGACTCATGTCCCTCAAGAGCTGCATCTGCAAGCTCTATTGCATCTCGGATTGCAGCACTCAGATTTCCGTTGTTTTTATCCAGGAAGGGCTGCAGTTTCTGGAGATGTGTATCTTCCATGGAGACGTTTTTACGAACCGAAAATTGTTCCCTCCTTTTCAATGCGGTTAATTTTTGAAAACAGCCTCACAGTAAAGGAGGCGCGGCTGGCTTAAAGATTATATGTGTTTAGTAAATTAAACTTATATATAAATCGCTATTTTAATTAAATGCCCTGATCTGAATAAACTCTTTCAGCTTCTCCGGCTGAAACTCCAGAGGAAGAAAAATCAAAGATTATAAGTTCCGATACCGAACTCAGGCTGAAGTTATGCCAGCCAGCTTCAAACACACTGGAAAATAACTGTATCATTTTTGCAATTACTTTTTCATCGGAATAATCATGCCTGATTTTCATTTGTTCTTTTCCTTTTTCCGTACAGATTTCCACATCATTAACAAGCTGGGATGTCATCACAAGATACTTGAAAAGAGGGAGCAGTTCCGAAAGCGGAATCTCACGCAGGGAGCGGTCAGCTTTGATCTCAAAGTATTTTGTAATATCCGGAACTTCGCCTGCTATCAGGGCTTTAAAAAGGTCCTTATCCAGATTTACTCTCTTATAATTGAACTTTTGATAAAGCTCAGCAAGGACAATCCAGAACTGAGGTTTTTTCTCAAGTTCTCTGTAAAGAAGGTCTCTGGAACCGAAATATTTCCTGACTCCAGGGGCTGCTTCCTCCGGGTCATGCCTGACAAAAGTTTTCAGGTAGACGGTAATTGAATTGGACTTTCTATGCAGCGCCTCTACGTCCAGGCTCATCCAGCGCGAAAGGAAAATGCAAACTGCCTCTACAAGAAGCTCACGAAAATCCCGGTCCCCGCCAGTGAAATCCATAATAGTTGGCCCGTTTTCAGATTCTTCGCTACGCGGGCCGGAAACCTTAATTTTCCAGCCCATCCTTTTACTGCTGCGATTAAGATGTTCTTCCAGTTCGGGAAATGTGGTAATAATGTAAGGATTTATCAGCCCGTGAACAACGTCTTCATCCATAAGCTTGCCAGCACAGCTTCTTACAAGCCACTTCATCATTTGCTGGTTCATAGTTACGGATTCTTCGCTCCCGAAAAGTTCTTCCTTTGCTCCTGAAGATTTTCTCTCTTTTTTCAGTTTCTCATCCGTTTCCTCAGGAGTTCCATGCTTTTCAAGGCCAGGGCTAACCTGGTCAATAACTTCCCTTATTGCTGCGCTCAAATTCCCTTTATGTTTTTCCAGAAGGGGCTGAAGCTTCTGAAGGTGAGTTTCATCAAGGGAAACGTTTTTTCGAATCAACACGACCCTCAATTTGTTTTTCCAAAAATGCGATTCACTCAGGTAGAGATTTCGCCTGCCGGATTTAAGCACCAGAAATCTCTCCAGAGATTAATGAAATTCTCGATATTCGGTACGTTATCCCTGTTTATAATTGTATTTAAACAGGTGCAATGCATTATGATTTTCGATAATAATTCTGAGTCTGGCACTTATATGACAGATATTGCTTAAAATGTATCAAATATAAATAGTTTATTATTTCTTTCGGAAAATATAAATTGGAAGAATTTTCCTGCAGTACGGCCCCGAAAGATCGGAATAACCGGAATGGCTTTAAGGTCTGCCTATATTACCTAGTCTCATGAATTATGACACCGACAGACTCACCAGAGTCCGCATGATTGCGGATTACCAGTTTGGGAGAGGAATTGGAAAAGAACTTTTCCCTGATGGCTCAACATTCCAGTTATCTAGGACAAAAAGGGTACGCCAGGTGCTTCATTCAGGAAAACGTATAGCTACGGCAAGGGCAAAGGATGGCTTTTTTACCCTTAGTATTGAAGGAGCTTCCATTGTTCACAGGCTTTTGCCAGGAAAAAAATTCAGGGTCATCGTCTCAGAAGAAGCTGCTCCTTTTGTGGAGAAAGGTAAAACCGCTTTTATAAAACACGTAGTTGAAATTGATCCTGAGCTGAGGGCCGGGGAAGAAGTACTCGTGACAGACGAGGCTGACAGACTGCTAGCAACAGGGCAACTGCTTCTATCTCCTGCAGAGATTCTGGCCCTTGACAGTGGCGCAGCCGTGGACGTAAGAGCAGGTATTGCTTCGAAAAAAGAAAAATAAATCCAGAATCTCAGAGAAATTTGTGAAGAGATAAAAGGAACACAGGAAAAGGAAATTTAGTATTAAATTTTATGCTGAGAATTGAAGCTTTTTAAGTTTTACACAAATTTACATATAGTTAGATATAGTATATAAAACGCTACTTATATTGCTCAAATATTCTTATAATGAACGGATAAAATGAATAAGAATATATCATAGATAGTAATTTTTGAATGAATACCATTCAGAAAAAACGGATCTTTAAAAGAGCAGTCTCAACCCTGAAATCCAGATATTAAAGAGATAACAGTTTCCCGGAGAGTGAGCACTATTTCAGAGCCAGAACAGATTCTAAAACGCTTCCTGATTCCAGATAACACCAGAATCGAAGCAAACAGGATTACAGTCGAGGGAGACGTTATTGTCGGCAATCACTCTAATATTGAATACGGCATTCTCGGCGATACCGTCATTATGGGAGAAGGAGTGACCGTCTCCGGGGATATCGCGGCAAGTTCCGATGTCAGGATTGACATGTGGTCAAAACTGGGGAGCAGGGTAGAGGTTGGCAGAAATGCCTACCTGGGAGAATTTGTAACTATTGACGGGAAGCTGCTCGTAGAAGGGGATCTTGACGTAGGAAAAGAAGTTAAAATCCGGGGAGGGTTCGAAGCCAAGGGATGGATAGTGGTAAGGAACCCAGTCCCTGTAATTATATTTCTGTTCCTTTACATAAGGGAAATGATGCGTCTCGGCAAAGGCGAGGAAATCGAAAAAGCCGTAGAAGAACTTTTTGATGATTCCGAGGAAAGTCCGGGCCCTGAAGGAAAAGAGCCCTGTGAAAACATATTGATTATACCTGCCGGGGCAAAGCTTTCCCCTGAAGCTATTGAGGTTACCGGGGAAGCCATTATAGGGAACAACTGCCTGTTAATAGGAAACATCCGGGCACAGGCTGTCGATACCGGGAAAAACCTGACCTTTAAGGGAAGCATTTACTCAGAGAGCAAGATCAACATAGGAGAAAACGGCACTGTCTATGGCAACCTTTATTCAAAAGGACAGGTGCAGATTGGCCGGAACAGTAGAGTTTTCGGGGGAATAAAAGCCGACTCAGTCTTATTGCATGAAAACGCAAGGGTAGACGGTACAATAAAAGCACCTTCAGGAGTATCTTTCTTACGGGACTCTGCAGAAAAGCCCGTTCTTGCAGAAGTCAACGCTTTAGGGAAAGTAATTATGAGCGAAACTCATGAGTTGCCCGAAGATGCACCTCAGGATGAACCTGTAAAAGCCCCGAATGTGGTAGTAGATTCGCCTATCAAGTCAAGTGCAAAAGCCAGGAATGTTTTTGTGCCTGGTAGAAAACGAAAAACTGCCAGAACCCGGGCTCTGGAACGAACCAGACGCTTCACAGGAGCGAGGACTTACAGAAAGGAACAGAAGTCCGGAGAGTAACCCGAGAGTAATCAATCCGACCCGAGACATTCGTAAGTTTTTGACGCCCCAAAAAATCAGGAGTTTCCCTTAACCAGAAAGCCTTCCTCTGAATTTTCGTTCCAGATATGGCAAATCTTACTTCTGAGGGTATGAATTCATGCTCAAGGGAGAAAGAATTGCGGAAAAAAATTTCTTTTTTGAGAAGGAGCAGTAACATTCTTAGGGAATCAGGGAATTATCTGGATTCCGGAGAAGACAGAGAATAATATAACAGTAAAATTACAGTAAAATTACAGTAAAATTCTACTGTGAAATTTAACTGTAAAATTAAATTGTGAAATTCAATTGTGAAATTCAACTGCAAATTCTTTAATCTTCAGAAGAAATGTTTTCAAAAGTTTTAATAAATACTCATTTCGAGGTATTGAGGCTTCCGGATTGGGATATGAATTCAAAATAATCCAGACTTTATTCGTTAAACTTTCCGATCAGTCTAAAGGAACAAATTTCAGGAAGGAATTCAATTGACAGAGAACGTTACAGAGCCTGAGAATCTACAGGCAAAATACGATTCGATTATAGAAAAAGATTCAAAATACGTAATGCAGACCTATGGGCGTCAGCCCCTTGTACTCTCAGAAGGGAAGGGGGCTGTTGTCCGGGACATTTACGGAAAAGAGTATATTGACTGTGTTGCAGGAATTGCAGTAAATAATGTCGGGCACTGCCACCCAACTGTTGTCAGGGCAATCCAGGCCCAGGCTGAGAAACTGCTGCACGTCTCCAACCTTTATTACACCGGAATTCAGGCGGAACTTGCAGAGACCCTGGCCCTGGTTACAGGTATGGAACGTGTTTTTTTCTGTAACTCCGGAACTGAAGCCGTGGAAGCTGCAATGAAACTGGCCCGTGTGGCTTCCGGAAAAACCGCCTTCGTAGCAGCTGAACATTCCTTTCACGGCAGGACTATAGGAGCACTCAGCGTAACCCACAAGAGCATGTACAGGGACCCTTTCATGCCTCCTGTGAGTCCTGAGACTACTTTTGTCCCGTACTCGGATGCTGATGCTATCAGGCAGGCTATTTCGGAAAACACGGCAGCCGTTATTCTAGAGCCCATTCAGGGAGAAGGCGGAGTAAATATCCCGGATCCCGAATACCTCAAAGAGGTCAGGGAAATCTGTGATGAAACCGGAACTTTCCTTATCTTTGACGAAGTGCAGACAGGCTTTGGAAGGACAGGCACATGGTTCTGTAAAGAGCAGTTCGGAGTGGAACCCGATATCATTAGCATGGCAAAGGCAATAGGCGGAGGCTTTCCAATGGGTGCTATCGCGGCCAGGGAAGAGCTCAGCTTTGGGCGCGGGCAGCATGCTTCCACTTTCGGAGGCGGGCCGCTTGCCTGTGCAGCCGCACTCGCTTCGATTGAAGCAATCCGGGAGGAAGGGCTCCTTAAGCGCTCAAAAGAAAATGGGGCTTATTTCATGGGAAAGCTCAGGAACATGGATAGGGAGGATGTTGTAGAAGTCCGTGGGAAAGGCCTCATGATTGGAGTCGAGATAAAATATCCCTGCAGCAAGTTTGTGGACTTTGCAAGGGAATACGGCGTGCTCGTAAATTGCACCTCAGATTCGGTGCTCCGCCTGGTTCCCCCGCTTGTAATTACGAAAGAACAGATCGATACGGTAGTTGATGTTCTTGAGCAGGCCTGAACTGATAAAAAAAGAAATCTTTGATATCGCAGAGTACGTTCCAGGAAAATCCATTGAAGAAATAGCTTCTGCTTACGGGCTTGACCCGGCTTCAATTATCAAACTCGGCTCAAACGAAAACCCACTCGGCCCCTCTTCAAAGGCTGTTCAGGCCCTGGTGGATACAGCTCCCTGCGCAAATATTTACCCCTCAGCAGACGCGATAGAACTCAGGGAAGCTCTCTCGAGATATACAGGCTTTCCGGTCTCAAACCTTATAGCCTCAGGGCCAGGAATGGACGGGCTTCTCGACGGGCTCTGCAGGCTGATTATTGAAAAAGGAGACGAGGTCATAGTCCCTACTCCGACTTTTGCCTATTATGAGCTTCCGGCAAGGGCATGCGGAGGAAAGCCGGTCTTTATCAGGAGAAAACAGGACTTCTCACTTGATCCTGAAAAGCTTCTGGAAGCCGAGTCCAGAAGGACAAAAATAATCTTTCTCTGCTCCCCGAATAATCCCTCGGGCAATCTCCTTCCCGAAAACGATTTGAGGAAAGTCCTTGAAAATACCAGGGCTCTCGTGTTCGTTGATGAGGCGTATGTCGAGTTTGCGGACAGGAACCTTGCAGGGCTTGTACGGGAATATGATAATCTTGTTGTCGGCAGGACTTTTTCCAAGGTATTCGGGCTTGCAGGCCTGCGCCTGGGTTATGGGATCATGCCCGAATGGCTGGCAAAAGAGTACATAAGGGCAGCAACTCCGTTTTCAGTAAGCCTCCCGGCTTTAAAAGCAGGAATAGCTGCACTTTCGGATTCCGAACACCTGAGAAAAAGCATAGAAATCGCAAGAGAAGGCAGAGAATATCTGAGAGAGAAGATTCCTTTTACGGTTTATCCTTCCCAGGCAAACTTCGTACTTGTGAATGTTGCCCCTTTGAAAGCAAAAACCGTTACACAGAACCTTATGAAAAAAGGAATTATTGTACGTTCCTGTGATTCTTTCAGGGAAGCGGGAGATACTTATATCAGAGTAACCGTCGGGACTCCGGAACAGAACGAAAAAGTTGTCAGAGCTTTTGAGACTGTAAAGGATGAGGCTTAAAAGCCTCTATTTCCTTACTTTAAGCTTCATTTCGTTATTTTTTCTACTTTAAGGTTTATTTTACAGGGTCGCCTATTTCAAACGTTTATTCAATTTCTAAAATTTTCATCAGCGGATAATTCAGTTCAGGGTCATATTCCATTCCGACTTTTATCTTTGAAGCGCCATATTTTACGGTTATTTTTACTTTAAGCATGGGCCCCTGAAGTTCAGAATAACCGAATTCGTTGTTCAGCTTGCTTTTCAGCATATCTCTATCGATTTTTACGGAAATTTCTTCCACATAGGGCTGGACTGAAATGCTTTCCTGGATAGCCTGCTCAAGGCTTGAAGCAGTGTTCAAATTTACAGGAGAGCCCGTGAATTGATGGTAAAGGGCTCCAAGTTTTATTCCTGCTTCAAAGAGCGCGTTATCTCTGTCAGTTACATTTTCTTGAACCAAATAAATCTCTCCCTTCGGAAATTCGTTAGTATAAATCTAAAAATAAATTGATTTTACTGTTTTTCCTTCCCGGCTCTCAGCTCTTTGTTCCGATATTCCTTGCTACCCAGATTAGTTAATAAAGGGATCTTGAAAAAGGGAGAAAAGATGTATGTCAACATCAGGATAAAGGGCAAGATCGAGAAGGTTCGCATATATTCAACATTATACAGGTAAAGAAGCATAGTTATCCCGAAAACGGAAGCTACAAAAGCGAGAATCCTGATGTTCCTGATCTTTGGATAGTTTACCGAACTGACCATAAGAATAGAGAGACCAAGGGTAAGCGCTAAAAGGAAGTCTATCCTGACAAGGCTTTCGCTCAGCAACATGTATGTAACAAGCATAACGCAGCCTGCAGTTATGGGAAGACCTTCGAATCCCGTTTTGCGGGAAGCCACGGAATTGAAGCGTGCGAGCCTGAGCACACCGCAAACAGCATAGAAAGCCGGAAATACCGCGACAAGGGGATCTGGTTCTCCGACAACAGGGTTTACCTGTCCGAACTGCAGGTATATGAGAAGAGCAGGAGCTACCCCGAAAGAAACTGCATCTGCCAGGGAGTCAAGTTGTTCCCCGAGTTCTCCTCCTTTGAATCGCCTGGCAATGTATCCATCCGCTCCGTCTGCAATTGCTGCAACAAGAAGTAAGATCAAAGCCAGGGCAAACCCCTCGTGGGCCGCCGCAGTTTGAAATGTGGCAACCTGGACTGTAGCCTGGGCAGCTATCGCAATTGAGCTAATCCCGCAGATAAGGTTCAAAAGAGAGACCAGGTCCGGGAGTCTTAACATCTGGAATACGTTCATGTTCAAAAATCCCTGTCATTTTTTATTGTTGCTATAACAGTCTTGCCTGCAAGTACCCGCTCTCCTTTCCGTACTATGATTTCAAAGTCATGAGGAATTGTTACGTCAACTCTTGATCCGAAACGAATCATTCCGATGCGTTGTCCCTGCTCGATGATATCATTTACTCGAGAATAAGGGACAATTCGCCTGGCAATTGTGCCTGCAATCTGCGTGACACTGACATCCCCATACTTGCTGTGAATAATAAACTCGTTTCTCTCGTTCCTTTCAGAGTCTTTACAAAAAGCAGGAAGATATCCACCTTTCTTGTAACTTATTTCCCTGATTTTTCCCGAAATAGGAGCTCGATTTACATGTACATTCTGGAGAAACATGAAAATACAGACTTTCCGGCCTCGTATGTCTATAATAGTGCCATCGGCCGGGGAAATCATGTAAGTATCCGAAACTTCCACCTTTCTTTCGGGATCTCTGAAAAAAAGAACCATAAAGAAAGTCAATGCCATTGCTATGTAAGCAGCGTGGTTTAGATGGGAGCTATCCATTGCCCTGGAGAGAACTGCAAACATTGCGGTTACAAGCGCAGCTGTAAAAAGCCAGGATTCCGAGCCCTTTGCAAGCATTGGCCTCAATCCCCCCCGGACCTGTGAAGAAGGGATTTCAATTCTTGAGAAAGTATGACCAAGAGGCCATCAATCATTCCAAGTAATTCGGGCAGAATCCGGAGTACTACATATGAAATTATAAAGAGGGCAATGCCTGAACCCGCCTTTGCAATATAATTATGCGCAATTATAAAGCTGTCAGCCCCAAACCATTGCTCTCCGTAAGCAACTACCACGAAAATATCCCTGATAAGATTAAGTATATAGATAACTGGCACCGACGCGATAAAAGCCATAGCCAGGCGGTTAAGGGGAGCTCTCACCGCACCTATAAGCCCCATAAAAAGAGCAATGCTTTCAATTGCCGTACAGGCGAGAATGATCTCCACTGTGTACCCATTAAGTGTTATCATATTCCACGCTTTCATGTATGCAGGAATCTCGAAATATTGGAGAACCCAGAGAACCTGGGAAGTAACCCCTCCTATAATCCAGGTATTTAGAGAGGAGAAATTCGCAAATGGGAAATAAACAAGAGCTCCAAGTGCACTGGCACTGGTAAGCATTGAGGTTATGTCAAGGGAATCGGTTTCACCATGAACAAATTCCGAGTGCAGCACTTCTCTATTATTTCTTATATGAAGAGGACCTTCCCTGTACTCCCGAAACATAATATACGCTACAAGTAGACAAAACAGGGTTACTACTATTGTAAGGAACACATTGGCATAGTCCAGGATCTTGAGATAATGGAGAGGCTGATAACTCCAGTGGATGGAAAATACACCCCACCCAATCCCTCCTACCAGTTTACGAACTCTGAAGGTTCTGGGGATGGCGGATGACGCAACCATTAACCCGACTGCGAGCCAGAGTATACTTTCTATCATTTTTCACGCACCTTTTTTGCCAGAGGTAAAGCTTAGTTCTAGATTTTGTTTTTCTTGTTTCTGAGAGCTCAGAAAGGTCTCTGGCAAGTTATGAAGTTTCCGGAAAGTGACATATGAAATCATTTAAAATAATTAATAGATTTCCATAGAAGTTTCTAATAAGTTCAATAGTTCATAGCCATTAGTATTAAGGAATTCAAAGGTTATGGATTTTACTTTCTTTATTGGTAATATTTAGAATTATTACCTCCATTAAAATACTTATACCGAATAATTGAGCCTGCAAATAAGATAATAGATTCCTATTATAGAAGAATAACGTTATAAACATGCCCTTATTTATATAAAAATGTCGAGATGAAAAATTTCAGGAATATATGTGAAATTCCTTGTTTTGATAAAAGAGAAACATTTAAGAGAAGCTACTGCATAAGGGATTTTTCTGCTTGACAGAAACTTGACTTACAATGTCAAAATTGAAATACGATGACGAGTTTCTACGTTATGCACAATAATAATATTATTTTATTCTGGCATTCCTGTCGGAAAAGCTAATTCAGAAAGGGATTAGTGGCGGAAAAAGAGATCCCCCGGAAAGTAAATGCGAAGGCGTTTTATGAAACCTCAAACTCCTAGTTTAACCGTTGATACCGTAATCCTCTTTAAAAACAGGCTTGTGCTTGTAAGGAGAAAAAATCCCCCATATCAGGGAAAATTTGCCCTTCCTGGCGGCTTCGTAGAAATCGGGGAAAGTACAGAGAAGGCAGCAGCTAGGGAAGCTTTTGAAGAAACAGGCCTTTCGGTAGAGATTATCAAACTGGTAGGTGTCTATTCCGATCCTCACCGTGACCCCAGAGGGCACACGGTTTCAGTGTGCTACCTTGCAACGGGATCCGGAGAGCTAAAATCAGGTTCTGATGCCGATTCCGTCGAGCTTTTTGAGCTCAATTCCATTCCTGAACTGGCTTTTGACCACAATAAAATTATAAATGACGCAAAAAGTGATATTAATGCAATTCTGTACCAAATGTAAAAGTATGATGTTTCCTAAAAACGGCAATTTCGAGTGTAGAAAGTGTGGAAACATAATACCTATAAAAAGTGATGCAAAAAGTTTTGTCTCCAAAGCCAAGATCGATGACCATGAGGTAGTGGTTCTGGAAGGTGAACAGACTTCAGGTCTGCCAACAACAAACGCAAAATGTCCGGAGTGTGGGAATAATACTGCAGCCTGGTGGCTCAGACAGCTCAGGTCTGCTGACGAATCCGAAACTCGCTTCTTCAAATGTACAAAATGCAGATTTACCTGGAGAGAATACGACTGAGGTTTAATTGTTCTTCTATCCACCCTTGAAAAGCACATTTCCCGGAAAAGTAGATTGATCAGGCTACAGCTTCCTTTCTGCTTCAAGCAGAGCCTGAAGCCGCCCTGTTTTCTGACCAAGATTTATATAGTTGCCGGGAGTTTGAATCTAATGATTTTTCCGATTCCAGAAACCCATTTGACTTTATTCGGAGAGTTTACTCCTCAAATAGAGCGAGAACTTCCGAATCTGTAAAGAAATTTATATATCTCAAGGGTAATAAAGAGTTTAAGACTTAAATTATTTATTGGAGAAGAATTATGTTCAAGGCAGCAATTAATGCAGAGCTTCTGAAAGACGCAATTGCCGCACTGGCTGTAATTGTAGATGAGGTCAGATTCAAAATAAAACCGGAAGGTATTTCGGTAAAGGCAGTTGATCCTGCCAATGTTGCAATGGGAATTTTTGAGCTTGGATCATCCGCTTTCGATGAATATAGCGCTGATGAGTCTGAAATAGGAGTCGACCTGAACAAGATTATGGATCTGCTGGGGATTGCGGATAAGAACGACACAGTCCGGATGGAACTTGAAGAAGGGAATCATAAACTCCTGATTGATGTCGGAGGGCTGTCTTATACACTTTCTCTTCTCGATCCTTCTACAATTCGGGCAGAACCAAGAGTTCCCCAGCTCGAGTTACCTGCAAAAGTTGTCCTGAACGGTGCAGATCTCAGGCGTGCTGTGAAGGCTGCAGAAAAAATAAGCGACCATCTGCTCATGGGAGTTTCTGACGACACATTCTATATGGAAGCAAAAGGCGATACCGACAAGGTTCGTCTGGAGATGGGCAGGGACCAGCTAATCGATCTGAAAGCAGGTGATGCCTGTTCTCTTTTCTCTCTGGACTATCTGACCGACATAGTCAAGCCCACAAATAAAGTCAATGAGGTTACGCTTTCCCTTGGAAAAGATTTCCCGATCTTCATAGATTTCGAAATTGCAAACGGTGCAGGAAGAATTTCTTACCTCCTGGCTCCGAGAATCGAGTCGGACTAATCCTATGCAGGCTGACGAACTTGCATATTACCCATTTATTTCAGAAGCATCTACCCATGTTGAGAATCTGGGTATCTCCCTGGATAGTCTACTTAACTCCCGGGCCTACCGGGCCGCAAGGGTAAGGGGAATAGAAAGGGTAAGAGAGGCTCTGGAAGGGGAAATTAAAAAACCCGCTGTCTCCGGGGAAGCCCAGGTTCTCTCGGAACTTCTTTCCTATCCTTTTGCGAGGATGCTGGTTGCCTGTGTGGATGACCAGCTCTTTACCAGACGCTATTCTCTTGCGGAAGCCAAAGCTGCCTATACTCTTCTGAAAAATGAAAACCCGGCTTTTTTGCTTAAATTCGGGGAAGATTTCGGAATTTCAGCCGACTTCAGAGATTCTTATTTCAGTATGCATTTTACGGATTATATTCGCTTTTCAAATTCCCTGAAAGATCCTGCCTGGAAACTGACAAATCGCCAGTTCCGGGCTGGAGAAGTAAAAATTACCAGGGAAGAATTTGCAAGGCTGCTTGAAGAAGCGGTCAGAGAACGTATTGAACAGTCCTTTCCAATTCCTGAAATCCCTTCTGAAGTTTCAAGTTTCTGCGCCCCTTATGTTGCCGAAATAAAGGACCAGTTTGAGGTCCAGAAGAAAAAATTCGGAGCAACGGACTTTGGGACTGTGGAACCGGAACTTTTTCCTCCCTGCATATCCCACGCCCTTGCAAGCGTACAGGGTGGAGTAAACCTTGCCCACTCCATGCGGTTTGCCATGACTTCATTCCTGCTCAGCGTAGGAATGTCAGTGGACGAAATTCTTAACCTTTTCAATATCTCCCCTGATTTTGACGCAGAAAAGACCCTTTACCAGATAGAGCACATTGCAGGCGCAACAGGAAATATATATAAGCCTCCCGCATGCGATACCATGCGAACCTATGGTAACTGCATAGGAAAAGATAGGTTATGCGAAAAAATCAGTCATCCTCTGGCATACTACGAGAAAAAAATATATCTGAAAAATAAAGAAAATGAAAAGGGAAAAGAGAAGGAGAAGGAAAGAGCGACGGAAAAAGAAAATGGAAAGGAAAAAGAGCAGGAGAAGTAAAGTTCAGAATAAATCGAAGAGCGGTATTTTTCAATCTCGGATTTATGCACCTGCGTATAAAAGGAAGCATAGATAAAATAATCTTAAAAAGTTGCGTATTCTCCAGTTTCCATCATGCATATTTTTTGTATATAGATGGGCATGTCTCTATCTATAAATCTTTATGTTAAAACACTGTCCAGCTTTATCTACACATACTGTCTGACAAATTCCTCTGGCATTAAGGTGCGCTTTACGGTTTCTTCAATTGATAAGCCTTCACTTAAAAACCTTTTCACTACGCTCTCCATGGGCTCACCAACCTCAACAATGTGCATATCAGGATCGTAAAATCTTATAACCCGCTGTCCCCAGGGCTGCTCTTTTAGTTCGTGCACATATTCAACGGAATCCATACCTTTTAGCTTTTGTAGGAAACTATCTAAATCATCTTCTTCAAAATACAGTTCAGAATTATTTGATTTTTGAACGATATCATCTGTATTTATGCTTATTAAATTTGAAAAATGTGATTTCAAGTGTATAGCAAAACCGCCCTCAAATGATACATTCTCACCGAAATCGCATTGTACCTTTTGATTAAGGACGTTTTCGTAAAAATTTCTGGAAACCTCTATATTATTAACAACAATAAGTGGACATATAAATCTCATCTTATTCCCTCTTTTATAAGTAAATATGATATTGAATACGAGTTATTGTTCCAGACTGTTCATTTCTGGAATAAGAGTACTGAACTCATTCAACAAACCCCGTTACTCAGTTAAAACTTCAGTTAACTCCAAAACATACCTCAGTATAAATATAAAAATGAAAAGTTGCTCGCAAAGCAAGCAACTGCACTGATCCTGAACCTTTACTCCGTACTGAATCTTTACTTAATCCTGATTTACCTTCTTCTGTATTCCCTGCATTTT
>CAZSVY010000292.1:0-5800 GCA_964610495.1 uncultured Methanosarcinales archaeon | reverse complement strand
AAAAAAATCTTCAGTACCGTAACCGATGAGAACCTTCGGCCTGCCATAAGTAAAGAGATGCAGGGAATCTGGACCCTGAAAATTGCAGATCTTGCAGAAAAGCACGAAGGCACCATTGATAGCTGGGGCCTGCATTTTGTGTACGAGATTGACCCCGAATCCCTTCAGTAGTTTCGATCTTATCCGTAATGCCATTTTGTTCCTTTTTTTAGCCAATCTTGTTCCTTTTCTTAGCCCAATTTTATTTCTTTTCTTAGTCTGTTCTTACTTCTTTTTAATTTCTCCTTTTTCTTTTCTTAGTGCAGTTTTATTTCTTTTCTCAGTGCAATTTATTTCTTCCATTCGAGTATCTCTGTGCTTTGTTCTGACCTTGCAGGCTGGTTTATAATCAGGAATTTGAGAGTCGTATCCCCGGTATTGTATGTCGTCTGGACTGCACCAGCAGGGATGTATACGAGCTGGTCCGGGCGTATCTCGACCGGGATTCCGTCAATATAAAGCAGGCCCTGTCCTTCAAGTATATAATGGATTTCGGGATCTTTCACAATATGGGGTGCAGCATCTTTTCCGGATTCTATAATAGAATGGGCGATGCTGCAGTTAAGCTCAAGGTTCCTGTCGAGATTTAGAGGATTCAAGAGCTCGGCAATTTGAAGGTTTCCGGGTTCGTCAGTGTATTTGCACGTTTCGAGATTCCTGCAAACGATATAATTCTCCAGGTACAGGTCGGCCCCTACGATGTAAGTTTTTCCTCCGGAAGAAGCCTTTTTGACGAAAGTGCACTTGCGGTAAGGTTCGGAACTGTTTTTATCCTTCCAGTTATACTCGATCCAGCCCTCACCTTCTTCGCTCAGGGCCGTTTCGATAAAGAGTTCTCCTATAGGTTTGCCGTCTGTATCTGCAAGCTCTTTGATATTTTTGCCTTCCAGGCTTTGGTCTGACGGGCAGACTAGCTGGGTCCCATCTGCGGTCCAGACGAAAATACAGAAGCCGTCCTGGAACCAGGGAGAACCTTCCTCCCGAAATGAGGGAAACAATTCTTCTCCCTGGACTTCAATGAGTCTGACTGTAGCTCTTACCTTGCTTTCGATATTCTTTCTTTCGGCTGCCAGCTTACTCCCCCCTTTTTCCAGAGTAAGGGGATCTGGCCCAGGCTGCGAAACAGCAGGTTCGGACATCTCACTTTTTTCCTCAGCCTGCACCGTGCCGGCTACTCCACTAACGTCCGAGCCGATGGTTTCACCTTCAAGCTCGGCTGAGACTGCTGGCATTTCATCCTTACCCCCGCTGGTAAGGATTCCCAGAAAGAACGCAACTGCAAGCATAATACAGGCAATTTTTATTAAATCCATAAATTTCCCTGCTGTTTCAGTCTAAACCTTCTCAATTACTGAATGAAGGTCATTAGGTATCTTCAGCAATTTTTCTCAATAATTATCTGAAGTATTATTTTATTTTTTCATTTTGTTCGCGTTTGGGCCACATAAAGAGTATTTGCTGAGATTATTTGCTGGCTAAATAAGGAGGATTTATTTACTAAGAATTTGAATTATTTTCAGTTTAATTCCAGTTTAATTTCAGTTTAATTCAAGTTTAATTAATTTAATCTCAGTTTAATTTCAGTTAAGTTTCAGTTCAGTTCGAGTTCAATTTCGATTCAGTAAGTTCAATTTCAGTTCGGTTAACCTTAATTTGATTTCAATTTAGCTCCAATTTAATTTGATTTAACTTCCTGCTGCTGTGAACTTCCTGATAACGCAAATCAAATTCTGAAACACAATCAGGGATAGAAAATGTCTGGCCACTGCAACCTTATTTCCTGGAACGTAAACGGCATTCGGGCTGCAATGAAAAAAGGGTTTCTTGAGCTTTTGCTGGAACAGAAATTTGATATTGTCTGCATTCAGGAAACTAAAGTTTCTCCTGATAAACTCCCAAGGGAAGTCAAAAACATTCCTGGCTATTATAATTACTTTGTTTCGGCAGAACGGAATGGCTACAGCGGGGTTGGGATCTTCTCGAAGAAAAAGCCCCTGAATATCGAGACCGGCATGGGAATCGAAAAATTTGACAGGGAAGGTCGCTTCCTGCGGGCCGACTACGAGGACTTTACCTTAATAAATATCTACTTCCCTAACGGCAAAGCCTCTCAGGAGCGCCTGGAATACAAAATGGACTTTTACGATGCCTTTTTGGACTATGCAAACGCACTCAAGGCAGACGGTAAAAAGCTTGTTATCTGCGGGGATGTAAACACCGCCCATAAGGAAATAGACCTTGCCCGTCCCAGGCAAAACGAAATGATCTCCGGTTTTCTTCCTGAAGAGCGGGCATGGATGGATAAATTCCTTGCTGCCGGCTATATTGATACCTTCCGCATGTTCAATCCTGAAGGCGGAAATTATTCCTGGTGGTCAGTGAGAACCGGCGCACGCAAAAAAAATGTCGGCTGGCGCCTGGACTATTTCTTCGTAAGCGAAAACCTGCGGAACAATGTAAAGTCTGCCCCGATTTACGCAGACATAATGGGCTCAGATCACTGTCCCGTAGCACTTGAACTTGAATTTTCGGTTTGAATCTATTCAAGTTGTTTCAGCCAAGTACTTTGGTTGCTCTTCTCATTTTGAACCCTTCTTATTATGGCAAAGCCGACTGAAGCTGCACGGCAAGGTTATTCGCCCAGATGCGAATTGCCGTCCAATCTCGCACGTCGCTTGCTGGCATTTTATGTAAGGGGCTTGCCGGCAGTCTGGCAATCAGGTTGTCAGGAAAGCGCAGCTTCTCCGGGTCGTACTTGCCGCCAAATATTTCAACAGCGATCGGTGTAAACCAGGGAAACTTCGCAAGCTCTTTATCGAGCTGGGAGCGCACTTCTTTCCACTCCTTTTCGTCATCATGAAGTGGGCCGAGCGCGAAAACCGCCACTGGCTGCTCTGTAAGGGCTTCACGATGTCTCGACAGAAAGCTGTGTGCTTCTTTGTGCCAGTGAAGCGTGCAGAGTGGTGCCCCCAGCACTACCGCAGCGTATTCTTCGAGAGACTTTACCTCTTTCATGGACTTAAGATCTACCATAAGCCCACTTTCGCGCATAGTTGCCGCGATTGTCTCGGCCACTTCCTGAGTTGAACGATATCTGGAAGCATAAGCCACCAGTACTCTGGTTTCCATCTGGATCAATCACCCCGTTACCTTTTATCTTTATCCTGCTACTTGTTCTCTTCGGAAACAATTGATGGCCGGCGAGCCGCATATCTCTAGCCTTCTTTCACTCCCGTAAGTATTCATTAACTCTGTTCTACATTGAACTTTATCTTGATCCCGGTACTTCTGTCCTTTATAGTCCTATTTCCCCGTCTTTAACTGGTCAAAAAGAATAATTACAAGCTGCAGACCAGGGGAGGTCTCAAAAAGTTCCAGTTTTAGTCAGGGTTTTACTTAAAACTAAGAGTTCTGACCTGATAGTCGATAGACAATCTTACAGACCCTATCACAGACCAGGATCAAAAAGGAAAGTATCAAAAAGGAAAGTATCAAGCAAAATAAAAAAGCAAGCAAAATAGAAAAGGGGCTAGAAAAAGGCGACAAAAAACAGCTTAAAAATGGTAAGAAGAAGCCCGGAGACCCCGGACCCTTACTGTATCCCCCAATACAGTCTCTTCGAAGGTATGCTCCCCCAAGCATACTGGTTCGAAGAAGGATCAGTGGCTCCCAGGCGATTTTTTTATGTGGTAGATCCAGTTTACCCCTCTACTCCGACTTCCCAACTCCAGAATATACTAATAACCTAAATTATTTTAAATTATTTATATCAAAAATTGTTTTCAAGCAAATAATATTTTAAGATTGAAAATTTTAAAAACAAATACAGGATTTTTTGTTTACGTATTTGTTTACGTATTATACCTGGGCCTTCGTCTGGATAAATTCTATTAATCAACCTGATTGGATCATTTTTCGATATTGCTAAACCGAATTGTAAAATCTGTTCCCTGGTCTTTTCTAAGCTCTATGCAGCCGTCAATCTGTTCAACAAGAATATTTATAAGCTGGAATCCGAGAGAATCAGCAGTTTGGAAGTCTATTTCTTCCGGAATACCTTTTCCGTTATCAGTTACTCTGAGTATATACTGTAAGCTGTTATCCTCTTTGCATCCATTCTCTACCCCGGAACTTTCCTTATTCACAGTAAAGTTTTCCGCTTTTTTGAGGGTTATGCCTATTTCCCCTTCTCTTCCATTTGAGAAAGCGTGCTTCAGCGAATTTGAAACCACTTCATTTACAATAATCCCAAGAGGTATGGCAGTATCCATATCCAGATAGACCTGTTCAAGCTCTATCTTCAACCTGATTTTATCATTTCTAAGATTATATGAGGAGAAGAGATCCGCAGCTAATTTCCGAAGATAATCTGAAAAATCAAGCGTGTCTATCCTGTTTCCTTTGTAGAGTTCTTCATGAATCAGAGCCATTGAAGCTACGCGGTTCTGGCTTTCTTTGAAGGCTTCAAGGATTTTTGTATCGCTGAACTTTTCCGCCTGGAGGCTTAGAAGAGAGGAGATAACCTGCAGATTATTCTTTATCCTGTGATGGATTTCTTTTATGCGGATTTTTTCCAGCTTTGCCAGGGCTTCTTCAGCCCTTTTCCGCTCAGTAATATCCTGAACTGTCCCTTTCATTCGAACAGGATTCCTTTCTTCATCAAAAACAACTTTGCCCTGTTCATTAACTATGCGTTCTATACCATCAGCTGAAATTATTCTGAAATCGATGTTGAAAGGCTTTCCATTTAAAGCCTGTTTAACCGCCTTATCTACATATTTCCGATCATCTGGATGAACATATCTTAAAAAAGCATTGTAATTTGGTTTGAATCCTTGAGGGTTATATCCCAGAATTCGATAGGTTTCGTCAGACCAGTATGACTCATTTGTTACGATATTCCAGTCCCAGCTTCCGATATGAGCTATTTTCTGGGCTTCTGCAAACCCTCTTTCACTTTCTTTCAAAGAATTATAAGCCTTCTCAAGCTCGGCTGTGCGTTCTTTAACTTTCTCCTCCAGGCTTTCAAATGCTTCTCTCAACTTAATTTCGGCTTCTTCAGCCCTCTTTCGCCCGGAATTCTCTATTCGCTCCCATTTTCCTTCCTTTTTGGCCAGAGCGAATTGATGGTTTGAGACTATCTCAGCAATCCCGGCTATACTGCACTTATCGAAAGAATAGGTACACAGAGTTAGCATACGATGTTCGCCAATGACGCTATCCACCTCTCCCTCATAGTAAATGAAGTCCTGCCGATGTGTTTCTGACCAGAAAGAGTCCCCGCTCAATCTCAAGCCATCGTAATTGCTAGTAGCGGCCTGATTGAGTTTTTCAATCCACTTTTTTAAGGATTTCTCCGATTCGGAAACATAATCTTTTACATACCAATCTACGTAGGAAACTATCTCGATTTGCCCTTTCTTCAAATAAGTATCAAAGTCAGGAATATCTCTTCTCAGGGCTTCCTTTGCTTCTTCTACCTCAAGGAGTTGCGAGACTATCCATATACAGAATTCATTATTTTCCAGTCCGGCTTTGAAATAGGGGACAGCTATATCCATCAAATCTTCTTTTGTCTGGTAAAATTGACAAAAATGCGTTCCCCAGGGTATGTTTCCAATAATACCAATACCAGATACTCTACTGTTACTTACCATATCCCTCTCCGACATCGGGTATGAAGCCAAAAAGTTTTTACCTCAATCTTTTTTTTGCCTTAAGCTACAGTTACCTGTAGATACAGTTTCTATTTCATAAGTCT
>CAZSVY010000291.1:0-7509 GCA_964610495.1 uncultured Methanosarcinales archaeon | reverse complement strand
AAGATTCGATACGGCAAGTTTATTCGCAAAGTAGCTCCCATGATCTTCAGAGGTTTTCTCTGTAGGTTAAGGGTCAAATACACGGTTCTGGACTTCCACCCGCTCGTATTATTCTACTTCCTTGGAATGCTTGCCTTGCCTGTGGGTGTTCTTTTAGGATTATGGGGCTTTCTGCAGATATTATTGCAAAACCCTCTACCTTCCTACTACCCTCTGCTTGGCTTCCTCGTATTGGGTACGGGGCTTCAGATGCTTCTTTTCGGAATGCTTTTCGATATGCAGGTCGAGAAGAAGAGGAATGAAAGGGTAGGGCTTGCTCGTTAAGGGCCGGAAGAGTAATCTTCCGGATTTTTTGTTTTAATCTACTTATTTTTCTCTTTTATTCCATTTTTCTTCCATTCCCCTTTTATTCCATTTTTTTCTTCCACTACCCTTTTATTTTCATTTATTTCTTTCATTGCCCTTTTGTTCCATCAAAATTCTTTTTACTCAGTCGCTTTTTTATCCAGTTTGCAGCAAAAATAGTTATTATCCCGATCCCCAGGATTTCAGCGATGAAAGTTTGTGAGAACTCAGGTTCAAAAGACTTTTCGAACATTCTTAGTAAATATTCTAGTCCGGTATAGTCCGTGGAATCTCTGGGAAAACTCAATCCGAAGAGAGGCCAGAAGAAAGTTAGAGGCTGCGCCCACATTTGATCCTCCAGAAGATGAAGAAAGGAACCTGAAGCAAGAGCAAGGCCTCTATAATCTTTATTTTTCTCGTACAGGTATACCCCTATCAGGGCAAGAAAAAGAGAAAATAATATTGTATGACCTATAATACGTCCGTTTGCAAGCATAGAAGCAAAGATAACTCTTCCAGCAGGTTTGTCTATTAAATCAGGCAAGAGGGCTCCAATGGCAAGATATCTCGGGTCTATTAGAACCCTCAATCGGGGTATAAGAATTCCACACCCTAAAAATAACCCCAGCGTAATCCCTAGATGTCCAAAGAATAGCATCGAAAATTAAAGGGCTTTCCGTTTATATCTAAATATTCCCTCTTTTTTATAAATCAAATCATATTCCAGATTCTTTTCTAGATATTCAGGTATACTCTATGGTGAGTTTTGGTCTCTGATTTTTATTTTGCCAGTTGGAACTATAGAAAGCGATATAGTTTTCATTTTCTTCGCGGGCCTTTATAAGGAAACCTGTGTTTTCGTACTTTCCGCTTATATATTCCTGCATAAGTTCTGTTACATCCAGTTCATAGTAGCGGTTATCAGGAGTCTCGTCTCCACTGATAGTTATTGTGGCATATGGAGTGCTGCCCTGGAAGGCACCGTTCCTGTCATACCAGTCTCCTCCGGAGTTTTTCCAGGGAATATTGGATTCGCTTTGCTGCCATGTAACATGTTCTTCGCACCATTTCACAGGTCTATATACTTCCAGTACGGTATCCTTCGATCTCATTTGATTCTCCGGGTAATACCAGAATAAAGAGAGAGTTGCTTCTTCGATCTGGTCAGTCTGATTGAATGAACTCAGCTCAAAGATTATAACATCCCTGAAAATGCCTCCATCGGACCTTTTTCCAACGTCGATATATTCACTTTCACTGAGAGTCATGTTGGGAACTTCTTGTCTCAACCTGTTGTCTGAAATAATGAAAGGTAAAGCAATTTTAAAGTTTTCTACGTCATCAGACTGCATCGAAAGGCTTAACAAAAACCTTTCCAACGATCTTAAGAACTCTGAAAAAGCCTTTTTAAGGTTTTGAGCCAAGCCTTCTTCCTGTTCCGTTTGGACTCCGCTTTCATCTATCTCATAAGGTGTCAGCGGCCCCGCAGACACAGCTTCACTCCAGGGGAAATCTTCTCCCAAAGACTCATTTTTGCTCAACTTCTCCATAAGTTCAGCGTCAGCTTCGACATCTGAGGTAGAATTTGCACCCAGATAATTCCCGCCGGCATTGCTGGAAAGGCAATTACTTTCCAGGACAAAGGAATGAGTGTTTTTCAGCTTATTGTATACAGCATATCCTTCTCCAGCCGTAGGACTGAACTCTGTATTAACTATTATGTTATTTTTCACGATAGTTGTATATCCTGAGCCTGGAGCCGAAAATTCCTCAGTAACCTGTTTGTGGGCAATAGCAGCACCATAGCATCCGTCGAATTTATTATTCTCTATCAAGGTATTTTGGAAGCCATTGAGTACTATACCCCCTGCCCAGTCCGCGCTTGGATTAATACCGGTTTTATAGAATTTATTATGATGGATATAGATATCCTTTGCAGAGTCTTTGGAATACCCTGATCCGTAACCTGTTATCCAGATACCTGCTGCATTCGTCTCATACAGCAGATTATTGCAAATTTCAATATCATTCATTACAGTTGATGGGCCAATTTTCTGGATTTCGATCCCCGCCCCTCCTTCCCCTTCGGAGTTGATGATATTGTTATAGAATTTTACGTGATTTGTATTGTAAATTCTCAAACCGCTATTTGTTCTGCATGTTATTTTATTATTCCAGGCTTCTACATTTGAAGAATAGATAGCATAGAGGGCATCATGCCCTAACTTATACACCCGGTTATCGTAAAATTGAATACCTGAACATTTTACGACTTTAAGCCCATCCCCGTGGCTGTCGTGCATGTATATGTCGTGAACCTTTATATTCTCGCAATTAAGGAAATGGATCAGGTTGTGATATCCCTTTCCCCTACTTTTTTCATCGTTATTGTCATGATTTCCGTCAATCTCAAATCCTCTTATGATAATATCATGATTTCCTGCACTGTCCATTTGCGTAATTATAGGTTTTTCTTCCGGCCAGCCTGCTTTATCCTCAAGTTTGATCACAGCAGCGGAATCCCCCTCGAGAACGGTATCACTCCCTATGAAAATGCTGTCCGAAATGACGTACGTATTGGGCCCCTCCAGATGAACGGTTGTGAATTTTGGATTTTCCGCAACATATGCAAGAGCTTTGTTTATCTCTACCTGGTCGTCACTCCCATCACAGTTAAAGTCTCCACTTCCATTGGTAGCAACATAAACTATTGTACCAGACGGCGTTGATAGGGTGAGGGTCACGCTTGCGATTAGAGAAATAAAAACTATGCTAAGAAGAAATAATTTTTTTCTATCTCCCCATTTATATATTTGCCTTTTTCCGCTCATTTTAAATCCCCAATACATTAAACTATAATTCTTTAAGATTAAAAAAAGTTATCTGTTTAAGACTGCACATAAATCCCAATAGAAAATATTTTCATTCTTTCCGCTGCTCGAATTTCAAGACTAAATCTGAAAAGAATAGTTTAAATTTAAAATTTTGTTAAAGTGCATTCGTGAGAATTCCGACTCTTTTTATTAGTAAACGAGTTAATTTTAGATTTGATTCAATCTTTTTAAGCTTCTTATGCCATATGTAAGGATATGATATTTTCTTCGTTTTTTACTATATATAACAGTTTATAACAGGTGGGGCCTTTATCGATGAAACCATTGAAAATTATTTTCTCCAGGTTGCAGCTTTGTTCGAAAACTATAAAAGCTACCAGAGATCACCCACATTATGCATAAACAATCTTATCAACTGCGAGTTCATGGCTGCCGCAAATCAATACCTGGATGCAGACATGTTTGACCTCATCCCGTTTTTAATTAAGCTTAATAATTTTCGCCTGCAGACTTTTAATCTCAAGGTTTGAAGTAAAATTGATCAGTAATATGTACTATTTGTAAGGAATATTCTTTCTTTAGACTTTATATAAATCCTTATTATAATTGTAATGAAGTATATGAAGTTCATTCATTTTAGATTACTGAAATACGTTGTTTTTCAAGTATGAAACCTGGCGATCAATTAACGCTTGACTGCATTTTAGGAGTTTGGGAGTGTAAACTTACCGGATTTTAGGATCTCAAAAGTCTCTGAAATCTGAAAAAGTGAGTGAAGGGGTATATCTATTATCAGATCAAAAGCAGACTACGAATTTTACGTCAAAGCAGACAAATTTGCTTTAGGGAAAAATTATGAAAGCCCTAGATTAATCGGTGACGATATATGGAAATTTCAGAGATTACTAAGAAAGGTTGAATACTATAATAACTGCAAGAGATCTCTAATTTCCAAATTATATCTCAAATATATACTATTCAGATTTTACACGATGAGTGTCCATCTGGGTTTTAGTATTCCTATAAATGTCTTTGGCCCGGGGTTGTGTATTGCCCATAGAGGAACTATCGTTATAAATAAAAATGCCAGAGTCGGTGAGAATTGCAGAATACATGCCTGTACAAATATAGGATCTAACAGAGATGATGTTTCGGCACCACAAATTGGAAATAATGTATATATCGGGCCAGGTGCCAAAATTTTTGGAGATATCGTAATTGCCGATAACATTGCAATTGGGGCAAACTCGGTTGTAAACAAATCGTTTTATGAAAAGGGCATTTCAATTGCCGGCATTCCTGCTAAAAAAATAAATGCAAAAGGAACAGATGACATTATAGTCACCGCTACGCAAATTGTTAAAGATAGCCTTTGATTCTGATAAACGGCCTTTCGGTAGGTGAACACTAAACCATTTATTCCAATACTTTTCTAGTTAGCGGGGATTTTGTTAAAAAGTAAGTTGAGGAAGCTTTAATATGTTATATTAAAGCAGAATAAAAAAAATATCTTCAGCAGAAACCTGAAAATTTTCCATTCTGGTGAAAATATCTGGTTCCACCATACAACATATCCGGGCATGTTACCTGAGATAGAGGCATATTCGGTATTTCCATACCTGCCTATATTGATCCTTCCTCCATCGTCTCCGGGCTCCTTTGAATAGTCAGAGTCCGGATAACCGGCATCAATGCAGGGAGAGCTTACAAGATCCTTTACCCAGGTTTTTCCATTCCACCTTCCACCTGTTGATTTCAGGTGATAATCATGATTTTTCTGGTTTGCAAAGTGAGGGTTTGCATGGATATCGCTTGTTGACCTGGCGTTCCTGTAGTCTCCTGCTATATTATTGTAGAGGCAGTTATTTTCCAGCACGAAAGTATGTGTTCCAGACAGATAATTGATAACTCCGTATCCTGTTCCGCTCGGGTCTTTCGTGCGTTGCAGAGTATTTACAATAATATTATTGCGGACAATCGTGGCATATCCTGTGTCTTTGGGTGAAAGATCAGTAGAATAGCCCGTAGGATACATATGGATAACCGCAGCATGATATGTACCATCAAATACGTTATTTTCAACGAGGGTATTGTAAAATCCACTCGTTACTATACCACCTACCCAATCTATGCTTGGGTTCGTACCGGTGCTGTAGAAAATATTGTGATGAATATATACATCCTGTGCCTCTTCCCTGGGGTAAGAATCACCATAGCCCAAGAGCCAGATCCCTGGTCCATAGGTATTATGGATAGTATTATTATACACCTCTATATCGCTCATCACGCCTGTTGTTTTCTGAATCTGGATTCCAGGCCCGCCTGCACTCCAGTGGTAGAAAGAATCGATTACATTATCATGGAACTTTACATGGTTTGAGTTCCAGATTCTAAGGGCGCTGTTAGTCCTGCAAGTTATTGTGTTATTCCAGGCCTCTACGTTCTGGCAGTCAATGGCATAAAGACCATCATGCCCCAATTTATATACCCGGTTATTGTAAAACTGGATATTGGAGCTCCTTTCTATCTTCAGTCCATCTCCATGCCCGTTATGCATGTACATAGAGTGAACCTGAATGTTGCTGGAATTTAAGAAGTGGATCTGATTGTAATATCCTTCTCCTCTCTTTTTTTCTTGGTTGTTGTTATGGTTTCCGTTGATTTCAAATCCTTTTATAATGATATTATGGTTTCCGGCACTGTCCGTCTGCGTAATCAGAGGCTTATCCCTTGGCCAGTCTGCCTCATCTTTAAGTTTAATTACGGCTGTAGGATCTCCTTCCAGAACGATGTCGCTTCCAATTAAAATACTGTCTGAAATGACGTATGTATTGGGACCCTTCAGATGAACGGTCGTGAACTGAGGGTTTTCAGCAACATATGCAAGAGCTTTGTTTATTTCTACCTGGTCGTCACTTCCATCGCAGTTGAAATTCCCTCCCGCATCGGCAGTAACGTAAACAGTTGTATTGGGCGATGTAGTGGAAAGGGCGGTTGTTCCCATTGCAATCAGAAAAATTAAAATTGCAAGGTACACTCCGGTTTTTTTCCTGTTTTGCCATCTGTGTCTCAGATCTTTTCCGTTCATTTTTATCCCTGTACTTTTTAGTTGTAAATCTCCAGGCGTGAAAAAAGCTATCTGCAGGGAGTATTATTCGTTAAACTTTGGGACAGATTAGCATTTCTTTTTAATTTTATGATTATACTGTTAAATGAAGTAAACTTTTACCAGTTCCTTTTTTTAAAGCCACTGGAAAGTATAAAGACAATATTCATTGATTGCGGCAGTGTACAAAAAGTTTATGTGCTTAAAATTTCTTTAATTGATTTAAAATATAAAAAAATTCCAGCTTTCAAGACAATCGGATCCTCGGGCTAGAGCCGGAATATAGTCCTGAATTGCTCAATTCAAAGAGGAAAATGAAGAAAAAAGTAGCTTCATTTTATAAAAAGCCTCCAAAGAATAAGAAGTTAATAGCTATACAGGTATACGCCTTCTGGTTAAAGGTGTCAGGATATTTTAAGTCAGGTTTCCTTATATTTAAGATTTCCCAGAAAATTTAGAGGTTTTGGGTATAAGCCTTCTTTAGAGCTTTTAATACCTTCAACCTGTTGGAATTCTCTCCCTGGCGCTAAAGACCTTCAGGTTTCCTCAATGTTCAGTTTCGGGCGCTGCTCTTCTTTCTCTGTATCGCTGCTGTAGAATGCCACGTAATCTGCGCTTTCGGTACGTGTCTTGATCAGGAAGCCCGTGTTTTCGTACCTGCTACTGACATACTTTTTTACGAGATCGGTTACATCCAGCTCATAGTATCGATTATCTGGCAGGTCATCAGCTTTCAGGGTTATCGTAGCATAGGGGGCGTCTCCCTGAGAGATCCTATTCCTGTCGAACCAATCTCCTCCGGGCTGGACCCATAAAACGTCGCTATCCCTATTGTTCCAGGTCACATTCTCAGGATTCCAGGCAGCATCAGGTCTGTATACCTCAACAATTGTGTCTCTGGGCCTTTCCTTTCCATCCGGATAGAACCAGTAAAGGGAAAGGGTCGCGCTGCTAATATTTTCAGCATCGCTGTACTCACTAAGGTCAAATAGAAGCAGTTCTCTATACTTTCCTATTCCAGGCCTATCTCCGATGTCAAGATAGGACTTTTCTTTGTATACAGTATTGGGAGAAGCTTCTCTGAGGCGGCTGTCCACAACGGAACCTGCTGCATTTTCGTTTTCGAAGCCTTCTTCAGGCATGGTTTCTGTTACAGCTGTGTCATCAAGATAGATCTCATCAGAGTTTATCCGGTCATTGCCCACTGCTGCATTTTCGGCTTCG
>CAZSVY010000290.1:0-23899 GCA_964610495.1 uncultured Methanosarcinales archaeon | reverse complement strand
TAGCATCTGCCGTACCTTTTGTCTTTTTCATGACCTGTCCGACAAGGAAGTTCAGGGATTTCTCCGTGCCTCCTAGATAATCCTGCACTGCAGCTTCATTTTCGGCAATTGTTTCGGCAACCGCTTTGGTTACCAGGTCATTTTCGGCTTTGAAAAGGCCCTTTTCTTCGATAATCCGGGACGGGGTCTTTTCCTCGCCGGTGTCCAGCATGGTTCGAATGACCTCAACTGCAGCCCTGTCACTGATTTTGCCTTCGGCAAAGAGGTTAACCAGTTCTACCATGTCCGAAACCTTAATGGAATTCTTTATTCTCGGATCTTTTGCATGAATGAAGCTTATCCTCTCTCCGTCATAGGAAGAGATCGCAAGGTCACGGTAATTTAACTCTCCAAGGAAGACATCTGCCGTCCAGGTAGCTGCAAGCTTCGGGTCCACGCCCTTTGCACTGACGCCTTCATAGAAATCAGCAAGCATAATCTTTGACGTAAGAGACTTTGCATGCATATCCGTAATTCCGTATTGCTCCATGAAACGGGCACGTTTGGCATCCGGAAGTTCGGGGAGTGTCTCCTTAATTGCAGGAATCCAATCGGTAACGCGCATAGGCATAAGGTCGGGTTCGCGGAAGTAGCGGTAATCCTCAGCTTCTTCTTTTGTCCTCATTGAAAGCGTTACGCCCCTGCCCTCATCGAAGTGGCGAGTCTCCTGCACAACTTTTCCCCCTCGACGGATAACATTCTTCTGGCGCATAATCTCATAGAGAAGGGCTCTTTCAACTCCCTTATGAGAGGAGATGTTCTTGACCTCAACGCGGGTACCCCAGTGGACCGAGACGTTTGCATCCACACGCATTGCTCCTTCCAAGTTGCCGTCAAAAACGTCCAGATACTCAAGGATATTCCTGAACTTATCAAGGAATCTTCTCGCCTCTTTGGGGCTGCGCATATCGGGCTCTGTAACAGTCTCAATCAGGGGCATGCCTGATCTGTTATAATCGATAAGGACACCCTTTGATTTCCCTATGCTTCCTATGTGTACAAGCTTGCCGGGATCTTCTTCCATGTGGGCCCTTGTGATCCCGACCTTATGTTCCCCATCTTCGCCTTCAATTACGACTTTTCCTTTGCTTACAATCGGGAAATCATACTGGGTGACCTGGAAACCTTTGGGAAGGTCAGGGTAGAAATAGTTCTTCCTGTGGAACTGTGTCTCTTCTGCAACCTCTCCTTCAAGGGCAAGCCCCACTTTAATTGCAGCTTCCACTGTTTTTTTGTTCAGGACCGGAAGTGCTCCCGGAAGGCCCAGGCAGACCGGACAGGTGTGAGTATTGGGAGCTGCATTGTGGTAGTCTGTAGAGCAGCCGCAGAACATCTTGGTCTTAAGTTTGTTCAGCTGGATGTGGATTTCAAGCCCGATCCTTATCCCGTCAGGATTTTCATAGACCATTTATGCCACCTCATGGGGTCTCTTTGTATGATAATCGGTATTCTGCTCGAAAGTATATGCTGCACGCAGCACAGCAGGCTCGTCAAAGGGTTTGCCCATTATCTGAAGCCCTATTGGGAGACCGTCAGTAAAGCCACAGGGTACGGAAATTGAGGGTACGCCTGCAAGATTGATCGGGCAGGTATTAACGTCTGAAAGGTAGAGGGTGAGCGGATCTTCGATCTTTTCCCCTATTTTGAAAGCAGGGTTCGGCATAGTTGGAGCCATAAGCACATCAACTTTTGAGAGTGCGCTGTCAAAATCCTGCTTCACAAGGGTCCTGACCTTCAAAGCTTTTAAATAGTATTTGTCGTGGTATCCTGCCGAAAGGGCATAGGTTCCAAGGAGAATTCTTCTTTTTACTTCTGTCCCGAAACCTTCAGCTCTTGTCTTCGAAACCATGGCATGCCAGTTTTCGCCGCTTTCTCTAAATCCGTACCGCGTTCCGTCGAAACGGGCAAGGTTCGAGGAGGCTTCACTCATTGCAATGATATAATATGAAGCAAGGGCGTACTTTATGTTGGGCATAGAGACCTCTTCCCAGGCCGCTCCGAGACTCTCGTACCTGTGTATGGCGTTCCATACGGCTTTTTCAACATCCGGATGTATGCCTTCCCCGAAAAATTCTTTCGGAACCCCGATCTTGAGTCCTTTTACATCTTCGACAAGGGCTTTCTGGTATTCGGTTTTACTGTCAATGGAAGTGGAGTCTCGGCGGTCGTAGCCAGCTATCACATCCATAAGCACTGCAATATCTGTTACATTGTTTGCGAGAGGTCCTACCTGCTCAAGAGAATTTGCGTAAGCAACTACTCCATGTCTGGAAACGGCTCCGTACGTCGGCTTAAGCCCAACAACTCCGCAGAAAGCCGCAGGGCAGCGTACCGACCCCCCGGTATCCGAACCAAGGGCAAAGGGAGCTTCTCCTGCTGCAACAACTGCTGCACTACCTCCGGAAGACCCGCCCGGCACTCTTTCAAGGTCCCAGGGATTTGCAGTCGGCCCATAATAGCTGGTTTCCGTAGAAGAACCCATTGCAAACTCATCCATATTGGTCTTTCCAAGGATTACTGCGCCTGCAGCAAGGAGCTTTTCGATAACATGGGCATTGAAAGGAGGAATATACCCTTCAAGAATCTTCGAACCGCAGCTGGTCGGCAGTCCGACTACGGAAATATTATCCTTTATTGCAATTGGTACGCCTGCAAGAGAGCCATTGTGCCCCTCGGCATCAATCTTCTTCGCCTGCTCAAGGGCTTTTTCAGAGACCGTTATATAACCGTTAACTTTGCTCTTCCCTATAGCTTCGAGGTAGCTAGCTGTTACTTCTTCGGCTGAGCTTTCTTCAATTTTCTCTTTAATCTGTGCAACACTCATCCATTTTGCCATCAAAAACTCTCCTCAGCCTATTTTCGGAACCCTGAAAGTCCCATCCTGTTTGTGTTCAGTATTTTCAAGAACAACTTCCTGCGGGATGGATTCTTCCACCACATCCTCCCTGAACACGTTATAGATCTCAGCCACATGATAAGTGGGAGCTACATCTTCGGTCTGCAATTCGTCAAGCTGTCCGAAGTATCCCAATACTGAGTTAAGTTTTTCCATGTATTCGACTGTTTCCTGTTCGCTGATATCAATGCGAGCAAGCCAGCCGATGTGTTCTACATCTTCTTTTGTGATCATGAAAGTTCCTCAAAAATAGAATGATCCTGAATAGAATGCCGTTGGTTGCTGCATAATAGAAACAGGTTAATTGGATAAATATATATTCATCTCCCCCTGCATCCGTTGCCGCCCCCGAGTCAGCAGAATTGCGGCTTAACGCAAACTTTTAGAAAAAGTTTGATCAAAACGCAAGCCTTTTAGAAAAAGCTTGACCACAACCTTTCCGGCGGAAAGCTTGACCAAAGACCCTATCCGGCGTGATCAACCGGCGCAACGGTTGCGGCTCAACGGTTTGTGCTCAAGAGAGCTAATGTAGGGGTAAAATAAGCTGTTTTTCAATTCGCTTGGAGGGGTACATTATGGCACACGGAATCTTTGATTTGGGTGGCTTGCCGTAAGTTGATTTTTGATTTGAACTTGTGGCTGGCAACGAGTAGGGTTTTACTCGCTGCCGAATAGTATTACAAAATAGAAAAAATCCGGAATTCTTTTCAGTTGGGGTGTGGAGGCAGCAGGCGTTGTGCCCTGGTTTTTACGGTTTTTGTCTTCTGTTAAGGTCGTACATCTGGACTTTCTTCATTTTTGCGAGGTTCAGTACTCTTTCAAGTTCATCATCAGTAAGGTTTCGGGCTTCGATGTAGCCGTTGTCTACGGCTTCGTTAAAGATTTCGTACCCTATGGCTGAGCGGGCAAGAACTGTAGTCCAGCCTCTGGGGCTGCCAACTCCTCCGAAGGAGATATCTGAATTTTCGGCGGTAAGATCCGTACAGAAACGGCAGGAAGAGCTCCGATACTCGTCAAATTCGCTGAGGTCGAAGATACGCTCCTTTCCATCTTTCAGAGTGACTTCGAATTTTCCTCTCCGGATTTTCATAGCATCTACGTTTTCCAGCATAATTCCATAGCTTTCAAGCACGGCTTTAATCCCCTCGTACGAGAAGGTATCCATGCAAAAGAGCCCGAGTTTGAGAACCTTTGCCCTCATGAAAAGATGCAGGAAACCGAAAGAACTTTTCTGCATTTTAGTAACAGCATCTATGTTGCAGCTTGTCCCTACAAAGGCAATGCTATTCATTCCCTGTTTGATCGCACTCATAAGGGCTTCAAGCGTCATAGAATGCGAGTAGATGCTTCCGCTGCTCCCAAGAATCTCTTCCCTGGTTTTCGCGACAATGGGTACGGGTTTCCAGGGTTCCTCTTCTGAGCGGGTAGTAACCACGGCACAATCGATTAACCCTTCGTCGAGGGCATACAGTAGAAGAGAGGTTACGACCCCTCCGTCCTGGCCTTTTATTTCGGGAATGGCAGATCTTGCTGCGTATGCATACCGGAAACATCCTATAAGTCCTTCTTCCGTTGTTATGGTTCTTGGGCACTGGTAGTAGCAAACCCCACAGGCTTTGCAGGGACCTATCAGTTTTGGTACGCCGCCCTCGATAGTTATGTATTCACAGCTTGCTGCGCAGGCTCCACAGAGAGTACAGATGCCTGGTTTTATGATATCTTTTCTGAGTTTTCCAAAGGAAATTTTTTCTTTTTCACTAAGGCCTCGCTTGAGTCGGATTACGCTTTTTTCCAGCACATCGAATTTTTGTTTGCATTCGGGACTGCAGAAATAATAGTTTTTCCCCCCGTAGTCCGAAACATATTGAGTATTGTCAGATATAATTTTCTTGCAGATAGGATCAAGTGGCATTAAGAACCTCCGATGCAGGTTTACGTGAGAACTTCAGGAGATGCCATAAGGCTTGCTCGTTATTCAGGAGTGGCTTTAGTGCCAGCCTTAAATGATTATTAATATTATATTTACTAAGTATATATTATATACCCCTTTTTATAGTTTCATCATTTATAATTTATGCTCTTTATAATTATGCGTTATATTTATTCTTATAGGCATTTGTCAGGAGTTTACCTTGAAAACGTTGCTCTAAAGTCAACGGCATTCTCCACAGGATATGTCTGAAAAGGCGGAAAGGCCGTGCTAAAAAAGGTAATGAAAGGCAGGTAGTAGAAAGAAGACAATCTGGGAGCAGGCAAGTGCACAGAATAACTATAGATACTGAGTAAACTAAAGATGAAGAGAAAACTAAAAATAAAGAAAAACCGAAACTGGAGAAGGGTTTAAACCTCGTTAAATTCCCCATCTGAATATTTTAGCAAAGGTTATTATAGGCTTTCGTTAATCTTTCTTTAACTTTGGTTAACCATGTTCTTCTTAGATATTTTTTAAGGCTCTGAGAAGCAATATTTCAAAAACATCTTGATTAAATGCTGGTTCCTGAGTCTTAAAATCCGATCCATTCTGACTGACTTCAGCTCAGTTCGAATAATCTTCAAATAGACTTTAATTGTCTTCAGATTAAGCTTGCAAAATAATTCGTCTTAAACTATATTTATGTACAGATCCTCAGGAAGGAATTAAAAATGGCTCTGAAACCCAGAATTACAGAATCCCCTCAGGTTCGTTTGATTGATCTTAAGTCAAAGCCCTTCTTTATTGTAGCTTCCGTAGAAGTCGGAAATACCACAACCAAATCTATTCTTACGGCTACCAATATGGATACCGGAACGACCCATATCATAAATAAGGTCGTGCGGATGACCAGAGATGTCCGTCCCCCTAGACCCGGGGAAGCCGTATTCGGAAAGACACTTACAGGTGTTGAACTCACTCGTGAGGCCATTGCAGACCTGGTGCGTAGCACCCTGACCGAATCAATGGAAAGAGCGAACCTGGACATCAAAACCGATCTGGATTTTGTGGTTCGTTCCACTGGTGTTGTTGCAGGTTTTGACTCCCCGGACGAGGTAGGTGAATTTATCAAAGCCCTGGCCGATGGCTGCCTGATGGCAGGAGTCCCTCCCAGGAATATGACGCCTCCGATGTCCATTTCAAATATCTCTAAGAGGCTCCAGAAGTACAGCAAACTGGAACAGGTAATCTTTGATGGGGCTGTAGCAAGCGTAACACCTCCAATAGGTTCAACTGGTGTTGAGATCGTTGCAAATGAAATGGAGGGAGAACTTGCGACAGCAGGGATTAAGGAAGCGGCTAAACTTACAGATGTCGATTTCAGGAATCCCTGTATCTCGATCGACTTCGGGACAACCCTTGATGGAAGGATTACAAGCCCTGACCAGCCCTACGCAAAAACAATAGGAAATTTCTGCGGATATGCCGGAGCAATTCCTGATGCTATTATCCGTGGCTCGAAGGTGGTGGATTCAAAGGTAGGAACTGCCCTCGAAGTCTTTGAGAAACAGAAACCGCCTTCTTTTCTTACCTTGAAAATGAAAGCTAAAGCGATTGAGGCCTACGCGAAGCGTATTCATGAACTTATCATTATAGAAAAGGTTCCAAGGGACAGAAAGAGATATGGAAGCGTACCTGTAAGACCGGATGCAGCCGAGCAGATAGGCGTAACACTTATAGGTTGCGACGTAGGAGAAAACGGCTCCGATATGGGCAAGCTCAGTGCTATAGGTATGGAAATCTGTAAGACTCACGGGCTTCAGGTTGTATCTGCTGTCATTGACGAGGTTATGGCAGACGTGGTTTGCAGGCTGATCAAGGTCGCAAAAGGAGAAAGGCTTATTTTTGAGGACACAACTATAGGAATCACAGGCAGGGCAGGTATTACAGGGAACAAACCTAAATTAATCCTGAAGTGCCTCGAAGAACTGAATCTTGCTCCGAAAATAGACGAAAGGGTTGTCTTTGCAGATGACGGACTTGCCAGAGGTGCAGCCGTAATGGCTCGATGCATGAATTCTCTGGGCTCGCCGCAAAACCCTCTCGGCGGCAGGCATGGTGGAAAATGTATCCTTGCACAGAGGATAAAATTACAGAAAAGATGATACTGAATTATTGATACTGAAGCATCGGGAAATGACATCGAAGTACCGGCAATCCCAGAAAATATCTGAAGCGTAAAGAAAATAGAAATATTAAAAGAGAAAATTTTAAAATGCAGGCAGAGGAATTATCCTCCTGCTCCCCCACCACCGGCTTTCCCGAGGTCGAAGCCCTGCATTGTTTCTCTCTCTTTTCTGAATCTTTCTTCCAGTTCCTCGGCAGTGAATTCCCTTTCTTCTTTCTTTTCTTTAGCTTTAAGCTCAGTTGGTTCCAGTGTTTCTTCCCTGTACCAGAGGTCTGTACCTTCGAGCAGAACCCACACCTTTCCCTGTTCGTCCTTTTTGATCTCAGTTACGCGGCTGACCGTATCACTGTTTACATATTTGACAGTGTCTCCCGCTTTGATGGGTTTCTTATTTCGCCCTACCGCTGTAATTACTTCAGCACCAGCCATGCTCTCACCTCGAGGGCTTCCAGGACGCTGGCATTCTAGGCCCTGCAAGTCCTTTCTTATAATTTAACTGCTTATAGGTTATCCAGGCTCTCTAATAAAGTTTGTGTGAATTGAGCTTTTGGATGTCTCAAAAACTTTTTGGAAAAAAGTTTTATCAAAAAACTATGTAGATTGAACCCTGAAAGCCTCTATTAAGCAGAGTTTTTTTCAAAGACTTCCAGAGTTCAAGAAAAAGTATAGAATTGATATATTATATTCTTCTATTTTATATTCTTCTACGTTTTAACCCTGATTAATTTCCATCCTGAGATCCCCCATCAGGGCAACTCTTTCGGCAAAAGCATTGTGCCTGTGAATACTTTCTTCATTGGTTTGCTTGATGGTAATTACCGCATTATCAGGAAGATCCGGAAACTCTTTTACTATATTGTCTGCCATAGTCCTTACACAGTCTTCCACAAACTTCGGGTTCATATGAGCAGTTTCCACAACGACTTTCTCGTCTGAGCGTTTTAAGACCTCATACACGCTGGAACTCATAGAGCGCTCGATAATGTTGATGATACTTTCGAGGGAAACATCGAAATCATGTGCTACCTTAATTGAGATAATGCCTCTCCCGCGCTGGTTATGGGTAGCCATGGGGACCTTTTCCAGGAATTTTATAATCGTGTCCCTCTCAACTCCAAGTTCGGAAAGCTCGTTTGCAGCTTTATCTCGCATAATCTCCTGAGCGCAGGGGCAGGCTGTCATTCCCACAACTTCAGCACCTATCAGCTTCTTTACATCAAAATAGTCCTCACTGCCTTCTCCCCTTATGGCAGATGCTTCAGCAAAGATATTTACAACTTCCTGGCATTTGATTCCGGTTGATGGAGAAGCACGTCTAATCATATATTCGCTCTTCATCCTGACTTCTGCCTGGTTAGCGTATTCATGCCTGCCAAGCAGGTTATGTGCGATGTCACTGCAAAGCTGCTCAATTTCATATACGGGTGTACTGAGTACCTTTTCCAGCACTTCGTCTACAGCCTCGAAATTTCTTGAGAGATTTGCTCCCTTTCGATCGGAGGGCAGGTCAACAAAAACGTCAAAAGTTGAGATCAGTACGATAGGACGTTTGTCTTTTCGCTTGATTTCAACGAGTTTTTTCACATTTGTTACCCCTACACGGGTAAGGTTTATAGCTATGCTTGGTTTGCTGGCCTGGACGTCCGGGAGGTTGAAAGTACAATGTTCCATAATTAACCAGATCCATGAAAAGATGAATGTTTGATTTTGTAAAATGAAATCCTGATAAATACGTAATTTTATTCCATTTGGAAAAATATAATGACCATAAGGAGTTATAGCATGTAAAGTTTGTGCTTTCCAGGTTCTTTTTCCAAAAGTACAATAAAACTTAAGTTTCAAAAGTGCCCAAAATCCATTTCCTGAAACTTATTTTGGACTGCATTTCTAACAAGATATAATTATTTAAATATTTCCCATTTTGCCAACAATATTGAAAAATTTAGTTTATATATCCTGCACAAATTGAGGCGAATTTTGCATAAACCAATAACTACAGGCAACATCCTGAAGAAAGATTTTATATACTTTAAAACTTAATCAGTGTCTAGCAATACATTTGCGAGGTGACCTTTATGTCCAACACAAGAAATTTTGTTTTACGAGACGAAGAAGGCAATGAGCACGGAGTTTTCACTGGAAAACAGCCTCGGCAGGCTGCCCTGAAAGCTGCAAACCGGGGCGCCGGGACTAAGTCCAAACCGGATATCATACGCCTCAGAGAACGCGGGACAAAGAAGGTGCACGTTTTCAAGGCATGGAAGGAACTCGTCGAAGCCCCTAAAAACAGGCCTGACTGGATGCCTGAGAAAATCAGCAAGCCCTTTGTCAAGAAAGAAAAAATAGAAAAAATCGAATAAACCTGAACAAACCTAATTTCTCTCACATGCCCTGAAAATCGGGGTTCTTTCTTTTTCTTTAATATCCAGATACGGAATTAGCCTGGACTGGTCTTTAATTTTTTACACTAGCCGGGCTGGCTTATTTCCAGTACTTTCTCGAAATTAGTCATACCAGTTTTGTTTTTTACACGCTTCTTAGAGTTTTTATAAGTATCTTTAACGATAAGTTTAAAAATAGATTTTCTGATTCCTACATCATGGAACTGAAGAGAGAGAACGTACTCATTGAAGCCCTGCCTTATATGCAGGAGTTCTACGACTCAATCATGGTTATCAAAGTGGGCGGGAATGCAATGGTTAGCGCCCAGATCATGGAGGATATCATAAAAGATGTCGTGCTCCTGCGCTATGTGGGAATCAAACCCGTTATCGTACACGGAGGCGGCCCTGAGATTACGGAAAAAATGGAACGGATGGGAAAAAAGGCTGAGTTTTTCCAGGGCTTACGTATCACAGACGACGAGACTATGGAAATTGCCAGAATGGTGCTTGTCGGGAATATCAATACTAAAATTGTGTCCCTCATCGGGGTTTGCGGAGGAAAAGGTATCGGGCTTACCGGTCACGATGGCAGAATGATTCTTGGTCATAAACAGGCTGCACAGAAGGTAGTAGTCAACGGCATTGAGACTGAAGTTGATATTGGCTGGGTTGGGGAGAGTGAAGTCATCAATCCTGACATCCTCCACATAGTGCTTGAAAACGGTTACATTCCGGTCATTTCTCCTATTGCTGTTGATGCAAAAGGTAATGCTCTTAATATTAATGCTGATACAGTAGCAGGTGATATTGCCGCAGCCCTGCGCGCAAAGAAACTTATTCTAATGACCGATGTCTCAGGCCTGCTTAGAAGTATAAACGACCCAGGTAGCCGCATATCCCGTATAACTCTAGATGATATTGACCCCCTTATAGCCGAAAGTGTCATACAGGGAGGTATGATTCCTAAAGTTAAGGGCGCTGCAGTAGCAGTGAAAAGTGGGGTTGAGAGAGCCCATATAATAAATGGAAGCGTTTCTCATTCCATGCTTCTTGAACTCTTTACCGATTGCGGAGTCGGAACCATGGTCTGCAGGTCAGAAAAACCAGAAGAGTAATTATAGACGACCCGTCAACTCTATAACTAATTCTAAATTTTTGATAAATTTTGATAAGGTGATTTAAGGGGAATTTTATGAATCTACTTATCAGGCCTGTCAGGTTAAGTGATGCCCAGGATATCAATGAAATGCGAAGGCAAAAAGAGGTCAGGGCAAATACCCTTACCCTAACTACCGAGACTGTTGACTTTACAGAGGGATTTCTGAGGAGTATGGGCGTTGACGACCATGTACTGATAGCAGAACTCGAAGGAAAAGTTGTCGGAATGGTAGGGATACATCTTCTTAAGGGTGCCAGGCAGAGACATTCAGCTTTCCTTGGAATTATGGTAAGGACTGAATATCAGGGGAAGGGTATTGGGAAGAACTTGATGGAAAATATTCTCGACCTTGCAGACAACTGGCTTATGCTAGTAAGAATCGAACTTGATGTCACTGAAGACAATGAAAAAGCTATCAGTCTTTACCAGTCTTTTGGTTTTGAGATCGAGGGGACGAAGAAATATGCAATAATAAAGGATGGGAAGTATGCCGACCTTCTCATGATGGCCAGGTACAATATTCCCGCTCAGTTCAAATAAAATGAGAATTTATTTATGATTTTAATCTAAGATGGGTGTTCCGTAGGTAAAGTCTTCAAGTTCCAGGACTTTTTTCCAGAGTTCTTTGCATTCGCAGTCTGTCTTACTGAGGTCTTCCGGGTTCTGGGTGAGTGAGAAAGTCCTGAGAGAGTCTGCTGCGTCTGAGCTGCATAGTTTACAGTTATGAGGGCCGCGTTTTGAGCCTGCACCGACCGGGTCTGACATCAGGGGGAGATCAGGATGGGCGGCTTTTGCTCTTTTCAGAATTTCTACAATGCTCCACAGCCATGGGGGGCGGTACTGCCCTTTTTCCCAGAGAACTTCGACAAGTGTGCCTTTCTGGACATTGCAAAGGTTGATGGAAATTGTGTCAGCGTAAGGGGCTGCATCGTCTATTGAACGGACAATATCTTCGAGGGCCTGGCGCTCGGAGAGGAAAAGAGGCTTTAGCATCAGATATGCTTTTACCGTTGCCCCATTCTTTCTTGCAATTTCTGCGGCACGGATAAAGTCCCTGAAGGTAAAACCTTTATTAATAGAATCCCTGCGGATTCTGTCTGAACTTGTCTCCAGCCCGAAAGCCAGCTCAAAGGGTTTATTTTCCAGGATCTTAAGACATTCCTGCACATTCTCCTCGGTTACGAAGTTTGGACGGGTCTCCACAAGTATCTTGACTACCCTGGAGTCGTCTGCAAGAGTTTTGAGGATTGTACCCCTTGCTTCACTGGGAACTTCCTGTTCGTCAAGAAAACTGCCTGAGGTGAAAATCTTGACCATAAACTCAGGGAACTTCTGGGCTTTTTTCATTGCTCTTGCAAGCTGGGCCTTGTAATCCTCCAGAGTTGGGGGCTCACTTGCGCAGTCATAGACATAACCGCACATAGTACACACTCCAGCTTTTCCCCAGCGGCAGCCTGCGCTCTTGAAGATTATAGTCAGAGTCTTTACCTGAACTCCGTTTACAAGGTCGACTCCTGTCCAGCTCGCCGCAGGTTCGTCCGTAGGAGAAGGTTTCACTTTAATCCGCTGCCGGATTTCCATTACTGCTTTATTCAGGGTCATGGGCTTAAAAACTCGCTTTGTGGCTTGCTTTATATTTGTAAAAAAGTTCTGAAGCTGTTTCTTTTCCAGCTTCATTATTTGTGCTTTATATTTATTCTGTGTTTATTTACTTTATTTTATTCGAAATTATTCAAACTCAATTGTCGCAGGCGGCTTGGGCGTGATATCATAAACCACCCTGGCTACTTTAGGAATTTCGGAGGTAATTCTGGATTCCAGCTTTTTGAGCACATCCCAGGGAAGTTCGAGCGCCTCTGCAGTCATCCCGTCTCTGGATCCTACAGCTCTTACAGCTACAATCCAGCCGTACGCTCGGATATCTCCTTTTACGCCTGTTCCCTTGCCAAGGATAGCAGCGAAAGTTTGCCAGGGGCAGAACCTGTCCAGAAGTTCTTCTTCTACTATAAAGTTTGCTTCCCGCACAACCTCAAGTTTCTCCTCTGTAACTTCCTCGAGAATCCTCACAGCCAGGCCAGGTCCAGGGAAAGGCATCCTTTCACAGATCTCGTCAGGCAGCTGGAGTGCCCAGGCAACTTCTCGAACCTCATCCTTGTAAAGGTCCTCAATAGGCTCGACGATCTTCTTGAAATCCATCACACTGGGAAGCCCTCCTACATTGTGGTGGGATTTGATTCCGCCTTCGGACTCGATCCTGTCAGGGTAAATCGTGCCCTGGATAAGATAATCGGCTGCAAGTTTCCTCGCCTCTTCCTCAAACACGCGGATAAAAGTCTCGCCTATAGCCTTCCTTTTCTCTTCAGGATCAGTTATACCCTTCAGGGCTGCAAGGAACTTATCCTTTGCATATACGACATCAAGATTCATGTGGGAGAAAATGTGCTTTATTCTCTCGGTTTCTCCTTTTCTCATGAGCCCGGTGTCGATATAAATCGGCTGAAGCCTATCCCCAATCGCTCTGTAAGCCAGTTCTGCACAAACAGAACTGTCTACACCGCCCGAAAGTGCAATAATTGCTCTCCCGTCCTTTATTTCCTTGCTAATTTTCTCAACTGCCTTTGGAATGAATTTTTCGGGTTTTACCATTGAAATGCTCCTTAAATGGTGCTAAACGAAATTCTTTGAAAAAATAATCGTCATCAGTAAACACTATCAGAATTATCTGAATTTGGTTATTTTATTACGATATATGAGTTTGTGCATGGGGGTTTTGGTATTTAAAGGTATCATAAAAGAAGTCGTTAAATAAATAAAAATATTTTAATTTTACCGAGACAGAATGAAATCTTAAATATACTTTTTGTATGTGAAAGTTACAAATTGGAAACTGTATCTTTCTTTAATTCCTGGTTCTGGACTTATTCCCAGCTCTGGACTTCGATTTCAGATCTTACTGCTCAGTAACTTACTGGCTGGTAAGATCACTTAAACAAGAGCCGAAAATCCGTTTCCTGAATACTTTATGGAAGACTGGGTTTGATAAGGAAAAGCAAGTAAATTCTATACAAACGAAAACTTATTTCCTGACCCCTGCCAGAAAATTAAAAATTAGAATTATATACAAAGCTTTTCCAAAAATATTCCTATTAAAAAGACCGGAGAGGAATTGGTGATAGGAATGGGCAGTGAGAACTATGAAGTTATCGATAAGCTCGAAAGTATTGCAAAATCCCTGGAGAGCCTGGCAGAGTCACAGAAAAAAATAGCTGACACTCTGGAGTGGATAGCAAAGGACAAGGGAGTTGTAGATTAAGGCGGGTGGAAACTTTCGGAATAACGAAAAGTGTACCAGGAATGGAAAACTGCGGAAAACTCAAAAGATAACTGGCTGGTAAAAAAGTATAACTGAAGAGGAAGACAAGAAGTGCCTGGGTGTAGCCGCACTCCTGATCTTCCTATCTTTACCTCAAATCGAACCTTAATAACGTTGACGCCAGAAATCAATAAATTTCTAATTTATTTGTACTTTTCAATCTTTTTCCGACTTTTTCCTGGATTGACTATTTCATTTTCCTTTCTAAACTCAACTATCTTAGCTCTACATTGAGAGATTCAGGATGCCTGTCAAGAGCTTACAGCGGAATACTTTCACCCCGCAAACCTGCAACTTAAATATGATGAGCCTGAAACATCACAGCGTCAGGATTCCAGGCCAGGCGCACGTTGTACTGGCGTCTGATTTATCATAAGATGGGAATAATCTCTTATAAGCATGGAAATTATCTATTATAAACATGGGAACTGTCTATTATAAAAATTGAAATATTGAGGATATGGCTGTGCATGAGAGCATATCCGTATCTTGATTTCCCTGGATCTTCCGGGGTTTATATTCTGGCGTGACATTAATTCTACAGGTCAGGGGGATTTGAAAACGAGCACTGAGTATGATTTCTTGAGGGCGAGTAAACGCGAGCCTGAGCCCGGGCCTTCTCTGTCTGCCAGAATGTATTCAGCCCTGCATCAATATTTCGGATACACCTCTTTTCGCCCTTTGCAGGAGGAAATTATCAGGGATGTCCTGGAAAGAAAAGATGTTTTCGTGCTCATGCCCACTGGCGGGGGCAAGTCGATGTGCTACCAGCTGCCTGCCCTTCTCATGGAAGGAGTTACGATTGTTGTTTCTCCCCTGATTTCCCTGATGAAAGACCAGGTTGATGGGCTTGAAGCAAACGGAATTGCCGCAGCCTGCATGAACAGTACCCAGAGCGCCAGAGAAATCCGGGATGTGAAGACAGCTTTTCTCGAAAACCGATTAAAAGTCCTTTACGTTGCTCCGGAAAGGCTCATGATGCCAGGAACCTTTGCCTTTTTAAAGAAGGGGAAGGTCAGCCTGTTTGCAATTGACGAAGCGCATTGCATTTCCGAGTGGGGTCATGATTTCCGACCTGAGTACAGGAAATTGAAACTTTTGAGAGATCCGAAGACCGGATTTCCTGATATCCCGGTTATCGCGCTTACGGCAACAGCCACAGAAAGGGTTCGAGAAGATATCGTATCACAACTTAACCTTGATATCGCTCTGGAGAAAGGCCCTTATGTAGCCAGTTTTAACAGGAAAAACCTTTACTATGAGGTCAGGCCAAAGAAAGAGACTTTTTCCGAGATTGCTGACTACCTGCACAGGCATAGAGGTGAAGCAGGAATCATCTACTGCCAGAGCAGAAATAGTGTCGAAGCGCTTACAAAAAAGCTGAACCTTGCAGGTTTCAGGGCTCTTCCCTACCATGCAGGTCTTTCAGATACCGAGAGAACCCGAAACCAGGATATGTTCATTAAAGATGATGTGGACATCATAGTGGCTACAATCGCTTTTGGGATGGGGATTGATAAGTCCAATGTACGTTTCGTAATACACTATGACCTTCCCAGAAATCTCGAAAGTTACTATCAGGAGACCGGCAGAGGAGGAAGGGACGGCAGCCCCTGCGAATGTATTCTTTTTTTCAGCAGAGGGGACCGCTTCAAGATCGAGTACTTTATTTCACAGAAGACAAACGAAAAGGAGAAAGATGTTTCTCTCGTACAGTTAAGGCAGATGGTAGCTTTTTGCGAGGGAAATAAATGCAGGCGCCAGACCTTGATGGAATACTTTGGTGAAGAACTCTCAGAACCCTGCGGGAACTGTGACTGCTGCCTTACTCCGAAAGGTACCTTTGACGGGACTGAAGCTGCGAAGAAATTAATAACCTGTATTCAGGAACTGAACCAGCGCTTTGGCACTAACTATGTTATTGATGTCCTCACAGGCTCAAAAAATAAAAAAATCCGGCAAAACCGCCACGAAAAGCTTAAAAGCCACGGCATTGGCCGGGAGTTTACAAAAGAGCAGTGGAGGTCGTTAGCCTATGAAATGATAAATACCGGACTTCTGGACGTAAGCGGGGCACAGTATCCTGTATTGAAGTTGACCGCCATGAGCAGGAAAATCCTGACAGGAACGGAGCGAGTAGAGCTTGTCTGTCCTGAAGGATTTGCGCCTGAAGCTGTAGAGAGCCTGATGCCTTCAATAGCTGCCGGTATAAAAGGCAAAAAAGCCGATAATCTGTATTTCCCTGTAGAAGGTTCTTCGGAAGGGACTTTTTCAGAAAAATTTTCAGTTGCGGCTGATGTTCTAAAAAATACAGAAATCCGAAAAGCCATAAAATCCGGAAAAGAGCCTGATCCTATTCTTTTTGAGCGGTTAAAAGCTTTGAGAAAAGATATTGCTCTAAAGAAAAATCTTCCTCCTTACATTATTTTCTCTGATACCACCCTTAAGGAAATGGCTACAAGATTTCCGCGCAACCCTGAGGAGTTTCATTCTATTACAGGCGTTGGAGAGCATAAATTGAGAAAATATGGGGACGTTTTTCTCAAGGAAATCGAAAACTATTGCAGAGACTATAGTTTGAAGCCTCCTGAAAAACCTGAAAGTTCAGGAGCTGCTGTCGGTAAGGATCTTGAAAATAAAGGGCTTGAAAAAGAGGAAATCTCCTCAAGAGAAATTGCTCAAAATGGTGAAAAGTCCGAAACTGAACTCGAGATATTCGGGACTAAAAAGCCCGGTCCTGAATCTGACAATATGAACAGCCTGGACATTGGCAACTTACCGGCAAAAAGGGCAAGATATCTGGACACGAGCATTCAGGATTGGTCAGAAAGGAATTCTTCGGCAGGGGGCCGTGGGGAAACTGATTCGGCAGAAATTTCGCCTGAGTCGGAAATCGTAGATGTCACTAAAGTAGACCCTCTTGAATCCGATTCTTTTGAAACGGATTCTCTGCAAAGAACTTTTTCTCTCTTTACTAATGGGCTCGGGATAGACGAGATTGCTGATATCCAGGGCATGAGCACCAGAACTGTTTTCAGGCAACTTGAACAGCTTGCTCTTTCTGGAAATGTCAGGGATATTGGAGGACTCTTACCCCCCGAAAGACAACAGCAGATAAAAGCTGCACTGGAAACTCTAGAACTCGAACTGGATTCCCTGCTTCGGGCAAGGATAGGTGAGAACTGTCAGGAAGAAGAAATGAAACTTATCAGGGCCCTCCTTCTGTGCAGGGTTTGCTTTTCGCGGTCTGAAGACAGTGAGTAAAGCCTCTCCCTGAAAATTTCACTATTCTCCTTCGATTTTTGTGATTTTCTGGCCGTTTTATTCTTATTTCTCTCTTTATTCCCGCTTTTAATCTGAGCTTCGAGAAGCGTGTCCATTCAATGTTTTTCCCATTTCTTTAGCTCCAGAATCTCAGACAGGGTTCCGCCTCTCTTGATTTCATCGAAGAGTCTTTTTTCGGTTTTGTTGACTTCTTTTGCCCTTCTTGCCAGTTCGTAGGCCCTTTCCACAGGAATTACCACAACCCCGCTTTCATCACCTACTATGTAATCGCCTGGCTTGACGGTCTGCCCGCCACAGGTAATTTCAGCATTGATTTCTCCAAAACCTTTGGGGTCGCCGGCATTAGGTACTGAATTACTGGTATAAATCGGAAGTCCCAGATTTTCGATTTCGTCAATATCCCTCGCAGCACCTTCAATTACCACGCCTGCAATTCCCTTATTTAAGGAACTTAAGGTTGCAAGCCCTCCCCAGCAGGCAATATCCTTGCTTTCGTTATAAATTACAATTACGTCCCCTTCTTTTGCAATATCAATTGCTTCCACGGTCTTTGCCCAGTCTCCTGGAAAAGCCTGTACAGTAACTGCGGTTCCTACCATTTTCCCTCTTACCAGAGGGCGAATGCCTTTCATTGCCCCTTTCCTGTGCATGGCATCGGAGATGTTTGAGGTGGATACTTCCTTGAGAATTGCTCTGATTTCCTGGTCTATAGTTCCGACATTGCGAATTTCCACAGCATCCGGGGAGTCCACACTCTGCCGGACTTTTCTGGCGGCTTCAGTTACGTTGTCAGAACGGGTGATATTCCCTCCGACAATTACAATTCTGGCTCCGGCCTTGACCGCCTGCACTGCACTGTTGGCATCAAGCCCTCCAGCGACTGCAAGCTGTACACTGACTCTCTGTGAGATTTCCCTGAGAAGCGATATTGGGTCTTTTCCTATCATCTGCTGGTCTATGCCTATGTGTACGTTCACATAGTCCACACCCAGAGCTTCAAGTTCGCCTGCTCTTTTTACAGGGTCAGGAGCCGAAATGAGGTCTGCCATCAACCTGACTCCATATTTGTGGGCTGAACGGAGCGCATCAAGTAGTGTAGAGTCATCTGCACTCCCCAGCACAATAACAACATCGGCCCCAGCTTTTGCTGCCATCTCGACTTCCATAGCCCCCGTATCCACGGTTTTCATGTCTGCCAGAATCGTCCGATCTGGAAAAGCTTTTCTCATGGTGCGGATCGCATCCATTCCTTCACTTTTAATCAGAGGGGTTCCGATTTCGATCCAGTCCGCACCCCCTGCTATTGCTTCTTTTGCAATCTCGACCGAGCGATCCAATTCCAGAAGATCAAGTGCAACCTGAATTATTGGGACTATAATATCACCTCAAGCGGGAAATCGAAAAAGCTGAGATTTTCAAGCATTTTTATATCAGCGGTCCTGTATGTTTTTATTCCTAGTCTTTACTTCGAGTTTACTCTACTAAGTTTCCGATTTTTAGTCGATTTGGATTTCTTAATCTTATTCTCTTAATTTTATTCTTCGAATTTGATTCCCATTATCTTATTTTTATATGTGAGTTTTTCATTACCTATATTTCTTTTTATTCGCGACTGTTTTTTTGTGTTGATGTTGTTATTTTATATCTGACGTTCATAGATAAAGAATAAGCATTAGATAGTCATCATACAAAATTTGATGAATATACAACATCTCCTGGGGGAGGACGGTGGACAAAAACCGCAAACCAAACGAAAAAAAAGCCTCAGAAAAATATATAACTAATGAGGAACGCAAGCAGCTGCTTTCGGCTCTGCATTGTCGCCTTTTCTGGGTCGGCCAGCATATTCCGGATTACGTGGAATTTGAGGGCGAAACTTATCCTCTGCACAACTACGTGTGGGAATTGATTCAAAAAGATGAACTCAATCCAGCTGAGAAATCAAGGATAGATAAATGCATCGAAATTATCTCAGCAAAGGAAAAAAACGATGAAAAGGAACTGGAAGAAAGACCCCTTACTTCGGAAGAAGCAAGAAAACTCTATCATGAGACAGCAGGCTTACTGCGCGCAATAACAGATCTGAAGGAGATCGAAAGCGGGGCCTTTAAAGAAAAGACCCGAAGCTTCCAGGAACAGTTCGTTAATCAGAGGATTAAAGACGCAAAACTCTGGCTTGAATTTGTTAAGAACGTATCTAAGTGAAGCACCAAAACTGCTATACGGGGATATGATTAAATTGTTTCAATACTCTTCGAAATTTCTGGAGCAAAGGTTATATCTCTGAGAATCATTTTATGAAAACAGGATGTCATTTAAGAACAGACACGTCATCTCTATGAAAGATTTTTCGCGGAAAGAAATCGACTACGTTCTGGATACTGCAGAAAAGCTTGAGCCTGTAGCCAGAGGTCAAGAGAGATCCAGGTTGCTGGATGGAAAGATTATAGCTCTTCTTTTTTTTGAACCAAGCACAAGGACAAGGCTATCTTTTGAGGTTGCTGCGCAGAGGCTTGGAGGGCAGGTTCTCAACCTGGGTTCCGTGGAGGCAAGTTCAGTAATGAAAGGAGAAAATCTTGCCGATACTATCCGTGTGATCAGCAATTATGCGGATCTTATAGTGTTGCGCCATCCTCTTGACGGATCGGCAAGGATGGCTGCTGAATTTGCAAGTGTCCCTATAATCAATGGTGGAGATGGCTCTGTCCACCACCCTACACAGACTTTCCTTGACCTTTATACTATTCGCAGGGAAAGTCATCTCGAGGGTCTGAAAATCGCTATGGCAGGAGACCTGAAGTATGGAAGAACAGTCCATTCCCTCTGCCATGCTCTATCCCTTTACGGAGCTGAAATGACTTTTGTTTCGCCGCCTGAACTGAGGATGCCTCCGGAGATTGTCAGGGATCTCCAAAAAAATGAAATAGTTGTAAGAGAGACCGATTCCCTTGAGAAAATAATCGGAGATGTCGAGGTTCTCTATATGACAAGGGTTCAAAGGGAACGTTTCCCTGATCCTGAAGAGTATGAGAAGGTCAAAAACAGGTTGAAGGTTACAGGTGACCTGCTGAGAACTGCGGATCCGAATCTCAAGATTCTTCACCCTCTCCCACGGGTCAACGAGATTTCTCCTGAAGTGGATTCAACGTCGCATGCGTGTTATTTCCAGCAGGCTTTTTATGGGGTCCCTACGCGGATGGCACTCCTTGCTCTTGCAATGGGAGTGATTGAATGAAGGAAAAACGAAACCTGAAGATCCAGGCGATTGAGAACGGAACAGTAATTGACCATATAAAGGCAGGACAGGCGCTGAATGTTCTGCGCATACTTGGAATTTCCAGTGCTTTTCGAGCTACTATCAGCTTTGTTATGAATGCGCCGAGTGCCAGAGGCAAAAAAGACGTTGTAAAGATCGAGGGAAAGGAACTCAGCGTCGAAGAGCTCAACAGGATTGCCCTTATCTCTCCGAAGGCCACCATCAATATTATAAGGGATTTTGAGGTAGTCCAGAAGAATAATGTTGTACTTCCTTCTTATGTTGAAGGTGTTGTGCGCTGTACCAACTCAAACTGTATTTCTAATAGCAGCGAACCCATAAAATCCAAATTTTCCGTGCTCCAGTCCGAAGAAGAAGGAGTAAGTCTCCACTGCCTGTACTGCGAACACGTAATTTCGGAAAATATAGCTGAAAATTTGCTTTGAATATTTTTGTGGAATTAATTCTAAAAATTAGGATAGCTTCAGAAAGATATCAAAAAGACCTCAAAATTAAGGAGTATTACAGAAGTACGAAAAAATTTGCTGTAACCGGAGGGAGAATTTCTGGTCCGGTTAAACTATTTTTATTTTGCTTAAAACCCGACTTTACTCTTAAAATCTCACTTTACTCAAATCTTACTTACTTCGGCTAAGAGTCTATTTTTTCTTCAATCAGGAGTCTGTTTTTATCTTGAAACCCCACAGATTTTCCGGTGGGCAAAGATTATGTTACTGATCGAGATCTATTATATTGATTTGCTTTTTATCAGCAGTAATAGCCGTTATTAAAGGCATCGAGCTTCTCGTACATGGCTTCTCCGGATGGATACTTGCATCCGCAATATTCAAACTCGTTCTGCCATGCATCGCTGCTCGCCTTTACTTTATCTTCATTTCCAATTGGGTTCACTTTCATCCACTTGTCGGCTCCCGTAATTATCTTGCTTATCTCGCACGGCGGGCAGCAACCGCATCTTACATTCAGTTTGGCAGCAACAAGTGCATCGAATATGTTGTACGTCTTGTCCCCTTTCACAGGCTCTTTCATCGCGGCTATTGCACATTCTTTAGAATATGTGACACCGCCAACTGTAATACAATCGGGCCAGGATTCCGGGTGGTTTTTCCAGTAACCTGGGGTTTTACATTCTTTATCTCCACATTCGTCACATGCTGTTGCAATCCCGCTCAGTGCAACCAGACATACAGTTATCATTAATATTTTAGTAAGATACCTCAAGTTTTTCACTCCCGTGTATGTAATTATCTCTGGCTAAAAAGGGTGGAAACAGGAAAAGATTAGAACCTTTATTTTATTTTTCCCAACATTTTCTTTTTATTACCTACTTAGCCTATTTTTCTCCGATAATTACTAATATTGTTAATTATTTAAAACCTTTAAGTAGATAATTAATTAGGAAGTCTCAACTTGCCAATCCTGTAATCTTTAATCTGGGATTATTAGAAAGATCCTTTATCTTCTCTAAATGCGTGCGAGTCATTTCCTTCAGGTGTGTATAGAAAGAGATATGAATTGGGGCAGAGGAATAATTAAGTACACCTGAATCGGGGAAAAATTCATGCTGCCGGACGAAAAAAATACAAAAAAAGCAAATACAGAATACATTAGCACTCAGGAACGGAACAAACTCCTCTGGAGCCTCAGGAGCGATTTTGCCTGGGCAGGGAAGAAAATTCCTGAAAATATAGAGATAGACGGAAAAGAGTATAAATTAGGAGATCTGGTCCGGGAACTGGAAGAAAAAGGATCTGCTGACCCGAATGAAGTTGCCGAAGTAAGGACTCTCATTCCTAAACTTAAAGCAAAAGCAAAAGCAAACGAAGAGTTGCTAGAAACCGAAGAACTTACAACGACCGAGGCCGAGGCTTTATACGAAGAAGCTACTGGGCTTTTAAGAGCTTCAATGGAACTAAAGGACAGGCTTGACGGAAAGGGCGGCATGAAAAGTGTCGATGAATTTAAAAGGATGCTTAACGCCCAGAAACTCGTGGACGAAAAGAGCTTTCAACAACTCTTAAAAAGCCTGAAAGAATAAATTTTTTCTATTTTGAGAGGTGTGTCCGAAAGAATTTTTAGTCGGATACCAGCCCATAAGTTTCCTTATACTCTCTGTGAATAAGGCCATTGTTACTCTGTTCTCTGTTTTCTGTCTGAACTCAGGCCTATTCCACCCATTTTTTTCAATCACGGCCTCTGCTTTCAGCGGCGGATAGGCTCTTTGTTCACGGAAAGCGGTACAGGGGAAAAACTGGGGATACTGGGAAGTGTCGTTGTTGCGGATAGGACTGAAAACTTGAGTTCCGGGCTCACTTTCAACCGTAAATGGTCCTGCCTGAGCCAACGGTTTTATCAGGATTTATGTCTATCAGGGCTCATGCCTGTCAGAGTTACACGGATCTGCTTTCGATTTCGATCTTTTTATCCACGCTTGCAGTTTTTCTTAGAATAGTTTTAATGGAATATTGCTTGCAAGCAAGTATCCCTATTGTCGTGGGATGATAAGATATTTTGAGATTTCAGGGCTTAATACTTGCAAGCAAGCAGTATCCTATTTCCTATTCAATAATATTTATAACTTTCTATCAAATTAGCACAATATTGATATTGTAAAATTGTATGGTTTAAACTAAGTTAAGAAAGGTTGAAAAAAGAAAGTAAATAACTGCTGATTCAGACTAAAGCTTCAGGCGGCCTGACTTCTTTACCAGGCCTATGCCTGTTATCTAAAGTTTTATTTTAAAATTGTCGATTTAAGCTATTGTTTTTATAAACCGAGCACATCATCCATGGAATAAATTCCGGGCTTTTGCCTGCAGACCCATTCGGCTGCACGCACTGCACCTTTGGCAAAGATCTGGCGGGAGTGAGCCATGTGCCTGACTTCAATCCTTTCGGAGTTGCCTGCAAAAAGGACGGTATGGTCTCCTGTGATATCTCCTGCGCGGACTCCATGAATCCCGATTTCTTTTCCACGCGGGGCAATGCCTTCCCTGCCGTAGACATATTCCTTCCCACCCAGAGCTTCACTGATAACGTCGGCTGCCTTAAGGGCGGTTCCGCTTGGGGCATCTTTTTTCTGGTTGTGGTGAGCTTCTATGATCTCGATATCATAATCTGCAAGGTATTTTGCAGCTTCCCTGATTATCTTGAAAAAGACATTAACGCCTACCGAGTAGTTCGGGGAGATAACGGCACTTACTTTGCCTTTCTGGATAGCATCATCAATTACCTTTCGCTGCTCCGGAGTTAGCCCTGTAGTTCCTATTATGAGATTTACTCCGGCTCTGGCTGCTATTGGGGCGTTAACTGAGGTTGCGCCAGCTGCGGTGAAGTCGATAAGGACATTAGCTCTGCTTTCTTTCAGGATAGTTTCCAGATCTTTA
>CAZSVY010000289.1:0-5292 GCA_964610495.1 uncultured Methanosarcinales archaeon | reverse complement strand
AAAACTTCTCTGCGCGCCTTTTTCTCCCTGGAATTTTGCTACTTCTATGTATACAGGATACATTTCCTCAATTTCAAAGGTCTCACCAGCAATGGCCAGTTTGAGGTTTTTTATGGAATCCCCGGGGCCAAAAGCTGCCATGCTATTTGCGACAAATCCCCCATCGAGGTGTCTTAACTCCCGATAATGGTCTCCTGCATGTATATATTCGGCATGGGCAATTGCACGAAACAGGCGGGCTACATTACTGTATTTTTCTTTTTCGGCCTGGTTTCCAAAATGTAAATATCTCATATGTGCCTGGCTTTCTCCTCCGAATGCATTGATAAGATGCTGTTCTGTCATTTTTTTCATTTGAAAACCTCTTTTTTAACAGGATTTAACTGATTTAACTATTTATTATACTCAGGACTTACGCAGTTGGGGAACAGAATCAAAAGCAAGAAGGTTTATATCCAATATTCTTGTTTAAGCCATAGATATCCCTGTTTAAACCGCTTAAGGTTTAATGATCCCCAGGTTTAATTCCGGATTTTCCGGTTCAACTGCTTGATTCCCGGTTACCTTACTCGATCTTTACATCCACTGCTTTTTCAAAAGGCTGCTCATAAGGTACTGTAACTTTAAGTACACCGTTTGAGTACCTGGCTACCGCCTTTTCCGGGACTACCGGGCAGCAGATTGCGTAGCTGTCCGCATATTCGACCCCTTCCTTGGCAGCTCTTACATAAAAGCCATCTTCGGTGATCTTAAAAGAAATATCTTTCTTTTCCACTCCCGGAAGGACTACTTCAATTTCAAGGTTTTCGTACTTGTCGTCAGGATATGCACATATAGATGGTGAAACTTTTAAAGCGTCTGCCATTAAATTACCCCCAGATAAAATCACCGATTAATATATTTATATATTTTCTTTCGGTTAATTAATCTGTTAACGTTAAAATGGCTGCAAAGTGATTCATTATCTCGATTTACATTTACAGGCTGACCTGATTCAGAGGCTGATTTAAATTGACAGACCTCTGAAAAAAGTAAAGGAAAACAGAAATAAACCCCATGGGAAAGAAGTAAAATCCCATAAAAGCAGAGCGAACCAAATAGAATATAATCACATAGAAACAGAAAAGATATCAAATAGAAACAGATTATATATTTACTCTTCCGGATAGGGGAACTTTAATACACCTTTGGGGATCATATCAATTAATTATTTTCACGTGAGATTATTTTCAAGATTATTTTAATATAAGCTTTTTCCAGATTGATAATCAAAAGCGAGTGTTTGTACATGAGAGAATCCGTCAGAAAACTCGGGCTTATAGGAGCCGGCCTCTGGGCAGTAACGGAAGATAAGATAAATGACCTTGTAAAGGAGCTTGTCGATAAAGGAGACATCAGTAAGGAAGAAGGTAAAAAAGTTATCCAGGATATGCTGGATGAAAGAAAAAAACAAAAGCTTGATCTTGAAAAGAAAATCTCTGAGAAGATTCAGGAATCGATCTCAAAAGCTGACGTCTTTGCTAAAAAAGACATGCATGAGCTTCAATCCAGGATAGAAACGCTGGAAGATGAAATTCAGAGAATTAAAAACAAAGAAAAGATGTTTTTTAAGTGAAAACGATTTTTCAGTGGTTTTCACTTCTTTCCTTTCCATTTCACAGTTCTTCGATTACTATCTCTTCTTCAGGGCTTGCATCTTCAAGCAAGCCTTGAAGCTCTTCCATATCAGAATCAAGCTCCTGGATTTCGGCCTGCGTAAGTCCCATTTCCAGATCTTCAGCCGGTACCCCATTTTCTGCCTCGACGGCGTTTGGGTCTACCCCTTTCTTTTCTACTTCAGATGTACCGTTCCCGACACAACCGGATCCTGCAAGCCAGATAATTAAAGCTGACAGTACGAGCAGGTGAGCGAATTTAACCATTTTCTGCCTCCTCAACTATGTAGTTTTCCTTCAGTAAGTTTTTCCAGTCTCATCCCCTGAGATACGATTTTCCCTTTGTGCAGTTTTCAGGCTGCTCTCAACTTAAATTCCGTATATTTTCGACTTAAATTCCGTTATGTTTTTGACATCGGTTCCGTTATATTTTTTGCTTCAGTTCCGTTGTCTCCTTCAATTTCATAATCCTTTAGCTCGCCGAAAATTTCCCTGAGTATCTTATTTGCCTTGCTGATATCATTGAGGGACTGACGAAGGTAATTATTCGCCTTCTGCATATCTTCCCGGGTGACGTTCTCACCATTGTAGATGGAATCTGCCGCTTCTTTCTTCTCCTGCGCGGATTTTATATAGGAAATGTAGCTGGCAAGTTTGGTCTCAAGTTCAGCTGTGTTAATGCCTGTTTCTTTCTGGTTCTCGATTTTTGCTCCAAGTTTTTCAGAGAGGTTTTCGGATTCTTTAAGGAACTCTCCTACTTTCTCACTGACAGTCTGCCCTGCGCTTGCAAGGCTGGTCTTCTCGGCATTATTCCATACTCCGCGTACGGACCTGACTACGACCACAAGCTCTTCCTGGCTTGACGCATTTGCAATGTTTGTCTTCTCAACTTCAAGCAATTTAATCTTTTCATCTATGGCAATAATTTTTTCTTCTGTTCCGTTCCCGTTTGAGTATGCCATGTTGCTCTTTACATTTGAAAGATGAGCTATCATATAGTTAATACTTGAGTTAAGGTAGAGCTTTGTGGCATTTAGAGCCTCTTCGGAGTTAGGATCAAGTTCTTCTGCCCGAATACGATTCCTGATCTTGAGAAAATCTCCTTTTGCTTCCATATATTCTTGCTTATGAAACCGGAGTTCTTCCTCTAATTGTTTTCTTTCCTGTTTGTATTCGGAAATTTTATTTCCGCTTTTTACGCTGAGATTCTTCTGCTCCTTTCTGGCATCGGATTCAGAATTGCTGGCCTCACTTATATTGTCAGTCTCATTCCTGTATGAACTGCGGGCCTCTTCACGCATATACTGATTCGAATTGCTATTTCCGTGTTCAGAAGAGTCTCTGGCAGCGAGGGAGCCTCCTGGCAGCAAACTTAGTAATGTCAATATGATCGTAAAACAAGCCAGATATCGCATAGCTCTTGATTTTCTCATCTGACTGCCTCCGTTTATAAGTTATTACACTGTTATATGGATTAAGGTAAATATAAGCATTCTTTTCGGAATACGTCTTATTAACAGGCAGATATGAGCTTTCAAGCTTGATACACTCCCTATTTCCTTGATAAAGCTTTAAGTGCATTTGTTTTTTTCGCGTCTCTGTATCAAGAAAAGTAAAAGATTTATGTTAAAAACCCCTTTAACATTGCGTGAATTTTAGAAAGCTCTGCAGGTTCGCACTTGTGTTATTTCTCATTATAGTCTTTCAGGGGAACGCATTTGCGGCCACTATTCACGGGACAGTTTACGAGTGGCATACCTTCAAGCCTCTTAATAACTCAGTTGTAGAGATTAATTCTACTCCGGAACAGAACTTTATCGCAACGGATTCGCACTATTCTTTCAACCTCACTCCCGGAACCTATACGATAAACGCCAGCTATCTTGAAGGAAACAGGATCGTTTATATAGCTCAGGAAGAAGTTGTGATTTCAGGTGAAGGAGAGTATGTACACGACCTTCTCCTGTTCCCACCGCCCTATGATGAGGAGCTTCTGAATCAGGATGAATTTGAAGCCCCCATTCTGGATTATGAAGAGACAGGGCCCAGATCCCCACCAGGCTCTCAATATACAGTTTTAGTTTCAGCCTTCCTGGCTTTCATAGTCCTGTTGCTAGCTGGCTACTTTTTAAAAAAGAGGCACGAAAAATCGACAGCGATTCTTTTTCCTGAGGGAGATAGACAGCCGTACCTGCTGGAGCCTGAGAACCCCATAAAGGATGCAATATTTTCTGAAGAGACTGAAACCGATTCAGCAGAAAACATTGTTAGAATTCCGGAAGTGAGCTCTGGGCAATTTAATCGAAAGTCCGAAGGGATTCCCGAGACTGATAAATCTTTACAGCAGAGGAGCAAATCTACAGAAGAAACTCAGGATCTCCCAAATTCTTCTCTTCATGAAGAGGAACCTGATAAATCGAGTTCAGAAGCCTCGAGATCTTCAAAAATTAATCTTCCTGATGATCTCAAAGAACTTCTGGAGCTGGTCCGAGCTAGCGGAAATCGAATCACCCAGAGAGAACTGCGAAAAAAATCCCCCTATTCGGAGTCCAAAGTCAGTCTTATGCTTTCGGACCTTGAGGAGCGCGGGCTCATTGAGAAATTCAAAAGAGGAAGGGGAAACATAATCCGTATTCCGGACGTGCACATCTCCAGGCAGAAAGAGCGTGAAAGCAAGAAGGAGTAACGGATATCGTACCCTATAAAGTCTTTTTTGAAGGGCCATAAACAGTAAACTATATAACTTAACTCATCTACTAAGCAGCAGAAAGGGTTAACAGTGTTTGCAGTACGCGGTATATTTGAATACCCTTTTTGATCTCTTATGCCCCAGAAATTGCTTACTGGATAAAAATGTGCTAATAGCACATCAGAGTAACAAGGCCTCGCTTCGCAGGAACGTATTTGGAAATCAGGTTAATAAAAAATCAGGTTTAAGAGGCTAGACGCTGGATTGGAATCGGATACTCTGATATATCACTTTACCCTGACAGTAAGCTGCTGAACATGAATATTATAGATTCGTAGATTATTATTTATATTGCACAAGGGATTATTAAAAATGTGCGAGGGACAACATGCGAGTTTCCATGGACATTGAGTTAAAAGATGTACCCGGGCAGATGCTTTTAGCCCTCCAGCCTCTTTCGGAATGCAAGGCTAACCTGATAACAGTAGTACATCACCATCAGAAGAGAACCCCCAGAAAAACAGTGCCCGTAAAGCTTGTACTTGAAACCAGGCCTGAAAGCATTGAAACAATAAAGGCGAAGCTGGAAGCAAACGGAATTAGAGTGGTAAGAGTCGGAGAACACCGTTTCAGGGAAAGCATAAACGTAGTGCTCATAGGGCATGTAGTCCATACCGGGATCCAGGATACGATTGACGAGATTGACAAAACAGGCTTTGCTGAGGTTGTGGACCTTTCCCTTTCCATGCCAGGTATCAATATGCTTTCTTCAGCCCTCATGAAAATCGATGCTGTCGGTAAAGAGGATTTGCAAAAGGCACTTGACATCCTCAAAGAAGTCTCGGCAAAAAAAGACCTGCTTATGGTTCTTCCAATAGATATCCAGGCCTGAAAAAATAGTCTTAGGAGATTTGAAAACATGAAAACAGTATACTGTTCTATTCTCGG
>CAZSVY010000288.1:0-4555 GCA_964610495.1 uncultured Methanosarcinales archaeon | reverse complement strand
CCGGTTTTCCTGGCTTCGGGAGTTCATATCACAAAGGATATCCCTGAGATCCTGAGCCTGAATGAAGAAGGCTGCGGTACCCTGGAAATTGACGGAAAGCCAATTCCTGTGTGCTACGCAAAGCCTCTCGGGGCCGATGAGCTTATCGCTGACCTTGTGTTCAAAAGGGTTCAGGAAGCCCTTTAAATTACTACCTGGGGTCCGGTTTTATCATGGACCTGCATCGGAAGAAGCTCGCCGTGCTCGACCTGACCCACGGCGGCATTCCCATTGTAAAAAGCCTTGCAGCCGCCGGAAACGAAGTAACCGGCATAGATGTTTACGGGACAGTCGAGCCTGGCACGCTGCTTGAACTTGAGGAAAAGCACGGGATACGCTGTTCAAAAACTCCTCTTTCTTCCTCTGAATTCGATTTCCTGGTCGCGCCCGTACATCTGGATTCTGCCTATCCGATGCTCGTAGAAGCCAGAACACAGGGAAAAAGTATCCTCTCGCACCATGAAGTTGTCGGGAAAATCCTCAAAGGCGATTCAAGACTATCCGGCATAAAAACGGTTGAGATTACGGGCGTAAAAGCAAAAACAAGTACTGCTTCTCTCCTTGCCGATATGCTTTCCAGGCGGTTTGAAGTAGTTCTCCATACCTCGCGGGGGCTCGAATACTGGAAAGCGGGTGTTCCTTCCCTGCTCCACAAAGGCCTGAGCATAACTCCAGGAAGCATTCTGGTTGCAGTTAGGAAAGTTTTTGAGGCAGGCTTCAGGCCGGATTTTTTAATCTTCGAAATCTCGATAGGCGGTACAGGCACTGCCGATTTCGGGATCCTTACAACCCTTTCGCCGGATTATGGGATTGCAAACAATACAGCCCTTGCAAGCGAGGCAAAACTCCAGCTTGTCAGGCACGCAAAACCCGGAAGCACCCTTCTCATTATTGCAGGAGCCGAAAAAGCCCTTAAAGCTGCAAAAGTAAGTCAGGCAAAGGTTTTAACCTTCAAAGACCCCTTCAGTGCCGAAATTCCAGGAATCCAGAGCCAGATAGCCGATTTTGTGCTGGAAACCGAATGCAGCTCTGTAGCACCGGTAGTGTCTTCAGAGTTGTCGATATCTTCAGGATTATCAGGTTCTGTCATTAGCTTTATGCACAGGGGAAAGGAAATTTTTTCAGCTTCCCCGCGTCAAGGGTATAATGTTTCAGCTTACAGGACTGCCTTTGTTGCAGCGTCAGCAGCCGCCCTCGAACTTGGAATTGAACATGAAGCTGTTATTTCGGTGATTGAGAGATTCGGGGGGCTTTCAGGCAGGATGCAGGAAAGGGAAATGAACGGCATCTCCCTGATAGACAATTCCAATTCCGGCATGGATATTCTCTCGGCCGAAAAAGCCCTTGAGTATGCTCTCCTCAAGAAAAAGGACGAAAAAAAGGAAGGTATTATTCTCGTGCTGGGAGAAGAAGCCTCTCAGGTCTGTGAAGGGCTGCCCCCCGAATCCGTGCGGGGTTTTGTAGAAAAATTCGGTACAAAATGCAGGCAGGTTATCCTGGTAGGAGAACGGATGAAGGAGGTAGCTGGCAAAAGAATATCTTACGCTCGGAATCTTCCTGAAGGACTCTCAAAAGCCTCGGAATTTGCAGGAAGCAACGATATTATACTCTCTTCGGTAAAATGTTTCCGTTAAAGGTTTCTTTTACGGAGCGTTTCCACTGAAGAATTGCTGAGGGATTCCGGGGAATTGCTGAGGAATTACCTGGAAATTTAGGCCATGGGTAACAATCTCGGATAAAAGGCATATTTCGGATACAGGCGAAAATAAGGCTTCAGGCTTTTTGCCGGAATTTTTATGATACAGTTTTATACAGGCTCTTCCAATCTGTATCCGTTTCCATTATTTGTTTAAACTTCAACTGATCGTGTTTCCTGACCCCTGGTCGTACAGGTGGTGTCCGCTGTCGCTGGATACAGTAACCTTCTGAAGGAAATGCATTTTATTATTCCTATCAGCATCAATTATCTAAATAAGAGGATCTGTCATGACTGGAAAAGAGATTTCAATCATCCATCCCCGCCCGAGTTCCATAGTTGCGGCTCTTTACACTCTCAGGGATTTAAATGTCGATGTCGCTATCCTGCATGGGCCTCCTGGCTGCTCTTTTAAGCATGCAAGGCTGCTCGAAGAAGACGGCATACATGTCGTCACTACAGGCCTTGATGAGAATGGTTTTGTCTTCGGCGGACATGACAGGCTTGTACAACTAATAAACAAATCGGTGGAACTTTTTAACCCCAAGGTTATCGGGGTTGTAGGCACCTGCGCCAGCATGATTATCGGGGAAGAAATGCATGAAGCCGTGCTCGAGGCAAATCCTGATGTCCCTGTAATCGAAGTTGAGGTGCACGCAGGCTACCACAATAATACAAAAGGAGTGCTCTTTGCCCTGGAATCTGCACTCGATGCCGGAATTATCGACCACAAAGAGTTCGAGCGCCAGGAATACCTCCTTGCAAAAGCCACAGACGTGGAAAAGAGATTTGGGGCTGCAAGCAGGGAATACCTTGCCCCCTCCCGTGGGGATGTAAAGTATAAAGTCGCAAAGCGTGTGATTCAACTCCTCAAAGAAGGCAAGAAGGGTCTGGTTATCATGAATGCCAAAAAAGAGACCGGTTACATGTTTGCAGACATCACCCTGGCGGTCAATGAGGTTGCAGCAGCTCTCGGGAAAAAGGGAAACCTTATCAATATGGCAAACATCGATCCCAAACTCGGGCTTCCGAGAGTAAGGCAGCATGCCGAATACATAATGAGAGACCTGAAAGCCCACGGGGTTGAGATACATGAAATCATTGGCGGTATGGACGAGTACCCGGTTGCAGGGGAAAAGGTCAGCGAATTAATAAAGGAAAAATACAGTGATTTCGATTTTGCGGTCATTACAGGCGTTCCGCACGCAGTCCCTATGGAACATATAAGGGGGATGGAGCTGATTTCGATTACTAACGGACCGAGGCAGGTTCTGCCCTTAAAAGAGATGGGGCATGAATATGTGCTGGTTGAAATCGACCTTCACCCGAAAACCCTGGGCGTCAGTGAGATTGTAGAATCCGAGTTTGGGGCTACTTTAAGGGAAATTGCAAAGGAAGCCTGAGCTAAAAAAGCCAGGATAAAATCAGGAGGAAGATCCTTTGAAAAAACAAAAGGTCATAGCGATCTACGGGAAAGGCGGCATAGGCAAATCAAGTACGGCTTCAAACGTTGCCGCCGCCTGTGCCGAGGCAGGAAAGAAAGTGATGATCATAGGCTGCGATCCTAAAAGCGACTCATCAATTACCCTGCTTGGAGGCAGGAGAATTCCAACTATCCTCGACCTCCTGCGTGAAGGCGTGGATGTAAAGGAAGAAGATGTGGTCTTTGAAGGGTACGCAGGAGTCAAATGCGTGGAAGCAGGCGGCCCCGAGCCTGGCATAGGGTGTGCAGGGCGAGGGATTATTGTTGCCATCCAGAAATTGAACAGCATTTCAGGAGATCTCTTAAAAGAGCAGGACCTCATAATTTACGATGTGCCCGGAGATATCGTCTGTGGCGGCTTTGTTGCGCCTGTAAGGAAAGGGTTCGTAAATGAGGCTTATGTCCTGACTTCAGGAGAGTACATGCCCCTTTATGCAGCAAATAATATCTGCAAGGGCCTTTCAAAAATAGGAATGCCACTCAGCGGGATAATCTGTAATTCCAGAAATGCGAGCAGGGAAGAGGAAATTGTTGCGAAATTTGCTGAAGAAATCGGCAGCCAGCTTATGGCTTTTATCCCGAAGAGGCAGGCAGTCCAGGATTGTGAAAGAGAGGGCTACTCTGTAATGGAAAAGGCACCCGAATCCGATATTGCAGATATCTACCGCAAGCTTGGAAAAGCAATCCTTGAAAATGAAAAAAGAGTTACATCCGATTCCCTGAGTGACGAGCGGTTGAGGGAATTGACAAAATGAACTGAAGCGACAATCGCTAAGAGAGTAACAGAATAAACCGCAGCGACAAATCGTTGAGGTAATTGACAGGATAATTCGCAGAGGCAACCAAGTTGCGGTATAAACTGCGACAACAATAAACTGCGAAAATACATTAATCGTATAACTGCCGCCCAAAATAGATCAGGGGTATCGAAAAAATGCTTAATAACAGGCAATCCGTAGCAGGGAACATTCCCAGGATTCTCATCTCTGCAGACCGTTCCTCTTCAGGCAAGACCACAATCTCCATGGGCCTGATGGCTGCCCTCGTTTCAAGAGGATATAAAGTCCAGCCCTTCAAGGTCGCCCTGGACTATATCGATCCGAGTTACCATACTGAAATAACTGGCAGGTCCTGCCGGAACCTTGACGGGTACCTTATGGATGAGAACGGAATTCTGGATGTCTATACCCATGCCTGCGAGGTCGGCGATAAGGCTGATATTGCAATTATCGAAGGAGTTCGCGGGCTTTATGAAGGTTTTGAAAGCTTAAGCGACCTGGGAAGTACTGCGCAGATTGCAAAGATTCTCAACTGCCCTGTAATTCTTGTAATTAATG
>CAZSVY010000287.1:0-8344 GCA_964610495.1 uncultured Methanosarcinales archaeon | reverse complement strand
AAGCCAAAAAGTTAGTAAACTTTGCTTATGTTTAACCATCCGTTCAAAGGATATGATCGTGCTCGATTCTATCCACTTCGGCAACTGCATTGATTTCATGCAAATACTTTGCCGCAATACTACCCGCAACCAGTACATCCGGGCCCTGAATAACGTTTCGGATTTTCAACCCTTTTGCTTCAAGCTCAGCGGTTACCTTTTCAAGAATTGCATCCTGCTCCAGGAAGATTCTAACATCAATATAGTCATCAGGTGCAATTTGAAGTTTGTCCGTTACTACCGATGTTAACTCAGCAGAAAATTTTGATGCGGTCACTAATGTCCCCCATATCCATATTAATTGCCTTTCCATAAATAACTGGCTATCCAGCCCTTATCTTAAAAAAACTGATTATAATAGGGGTTTTGGGTGGAAATTAATCCTGAAATTAAGAGGTTTAGATAAAAATCTACCAGGCAAGTAAATATAGTGATATCGGCACAGTAGTTAAGGAAGAACTCTTGCCTGAGAAGCAAAATTTCGATTCTGAAAAAGAACGCGGCTAAATTATCAGTATAATAACCAGGAAAATATGCCGGTAAAATGCTCAAGAAAAAAGACTGAAAAAAATAGAGAGACTGAAAATAGAGAAAAAACAGGAAAATAAACTATAAGAGGTAGGGAAAATGCCGGACAACACGGGAAAAAAAGGATTAGCAGAGTCCTACGAGATAATATTCTGGGTAGTCTTGGTCGGCTTGCTTTACTTAATCAGCCTCGAGAATTATCTTCTCTTCCATACCCTGGCAGAGTTATTCAGTATCTTTGTAGCATACGTGGTTTTCCTTATAGTATGGAAATCAAGAGTTCGCCTCGAAAATCGGTTTCTTGTATATATAGGGATCGCTTATTTTTTTGTCGCAAGCCTTGATCTGCTCCATACCTTTGCGTATAAAGGAATGGGAATATTTCCTCAGTTTGACACAAACCTCCCGACTCAGCTATGGATAGCAGCAAGGTATATGGAAAGCATTTCCCTTTTGATAGCTTCGCTGTTTTTAATCAGTACCCATGCAGAGAATGAAAAGAAGTTTGAGCCCGCGGAAAAAGAAAAATTCTTCTGGCAAACTTTTCTCTTATATGCAGGAATTGTGGCTGCATTCATTCTTTCGATTTTTATTCTCAAAAATTTCCCTGATAGTTATATCGAAGGGTCGGGACTTACTCGATTTAAAATCATAAGTGAATATGTAATCTCTTTAATCTTTCTTTGTTCGCTCACCGTCCTCTATTCAAAAAAAGACCGGTTTGAAAGGCGTGTTTACAGGCTGATTGCAGCGTCAATAGCAGTAACAATTTTCGGAGAACTGGCCTTTACCCTTTACACTGACGTGTATGGATTTTTCAATCTGATGGGGCATTTCTTCAAAATTTTATCTTTTTACCTGATCTACAAAGCAGTAATTCAAACCGGATTTGATGACCCCTACACTCTCCTCTTCAGGGAGCTTAAACAGAGTGAAGAGGCTTTGAGGCGAGAGATGATTTTCCTTCGGGACGATCAGGGCCGCATTTACAATTTGCTTGGGGTAAATAGAGACAAACCGGAAAACGGAGTTGTAGCAGCCAGTCCTCAGATAAGAGAAAAAGATGACTACCCGGTTGTGCAAAATATCCACGGCTATATAGTACTCAAAATTGACGAAAATTTTAAGCCATTATTTATGGACGGGGCAGTTGAGGAAATCACAGGTTATAGCAAAGAAGCTTTTCTTTCTCAGAAGATAAGCTGGATGGAGATGGTTACGCCTGAAGATCATTCTCTCGTTCTCGAAACTATGGAAAAGGTGCTGTCTAACCCGGATACTTCCATCGAGCTTGAGTATCGTGTAAAAAATCGGGCTGGAAGTATAAAGTGGGTTCGTCAAATTCTCCAGAAAGCTCGAGCAGGCTCCGGAACGCCAGGAACGATAGAAGGCTTGATCCGTGATATTACCGAACGTAAGATGGCAGAAGAAACCCTTCAAAAGATTGACGAGGCACGCATAAAAGAAATTCACCACAGAATCAAGAACAACCTGCAGGTAATTTCATCCCTTCTGAGCCTTGAAGCTGAAAGGTTCAATGATATGAAAATACTTGAAGCATTTCGGGAAAGCCAGAACCGGGTTACTTCCATGGCTATTATCCACGAGGAACTTTACAAAGGAGATAAGATCGATACCCTTGATTTTGGAGATTACCTCCGGAAATTGACCGCAGACCTTTTCCGCTCATACAGGCTGGGAAATGAGGAGATCAGCCTGAAACTTGAACTTGAAAAGGTCTATCTTGGCATGGACACTGCAATCCCACTCGGGATTATTGTCAATGAGCTGGTTTCAAATGCCCTGAAGCATGCTTTTCCTGCAGGAACCAGAGGAGAAATCGGCATAGTTCTCAGCCGAGCCGAAGATTATGAAAGACGGCAAAAGCCTGAAGGTTCATGGACAGAACGAAACTGCCCGGACGGCGGAGACTTGCAGTTTTCACTGGTTGTAGAGGATAACGGAAAAGGTTTTCCTGCAAAACTTGATCTCAAAAGTCCGGATTCTCTGGGACTTGAACTTGTAAATATTCTCGTGGAACAGATCGAGGGTTGTATTGAGCTTGAAAAGGATGGCAAAACGAGATTTGTGATATGGTTTAGCAATAGAGAATGAAAAGGCAATGGACGAGATTTCACTGCCTGCTTATTCTCTAACCGGATTTTATTGTCGGATTAGCTGTTTATTCCTAAATACCTGTTTATTCATTTCATTGACTGTTTATCTTCTCTGGTTTCAATGAGAAGTAGTTTATACCAACAGGTTTTAAAACTGGATCTTAAAATTGGATTTTCCTGTTTTTTCGGCACTCTAAAGAGGAATTTATTAGGTATTGTTCAGTTATAGGTACTCACAGGGTAGTCTTTATTTCTGAGAGTCTATTCAATTTGATTTAGTTTATACTATGAAAGTCTACAAAAGATTGGAAAGCACTACCAGAGAAAATAAAGGAGTGTAATAAATAAAAGGATAATAAAAATTTTAAAGTATTGGAAGTTATCTAATAACAAAATTTTAAGAGTTAGAGAAGTCAAAAAATACGGAAGAGCTGAAATTGTGAAGAAGAGCAGAACTATGATGAATTGAGATTATAAAGAAAAGTTGAAATTATGAAGAAGAACTGAAACTAGAAAAAATCGAAATTATGAAAAAAGCTGAAATTATGAAAAATAACTGAGATTATGAAAAAAACATGAATTATAAAATCATATGAATAAAATAATAAGAAACCAGGCGTAAAAAGAAATAAAATTGAGGAGAGTTAAAGCTACTGCTTCAGGCTCTCAGGCTGTAACGTCCTTTCTAAGGATGTAAGCAACCATCTCAGGGTTAAGTTTGCTTTCCCTTGAGACCTTTTCCTCAATCGCTTCAGTGGATTTACCTTCAGTTTTGAGTTCTTTTATTTCCTCAATAATTGACGAGGGAATACGGTAGTACTCGTTTATATCCTTCCGGTGGCCCCAGACATCGCCTTCGATGAGCTGGATCCTCTGCATTTCAAGGAACATTTCTATGGATTTGGAAACTGTACGCCGGTAAGATTTCGGAAGCTGTATGACCTCAATCTTCGGACAGTTCTCAACCAGTGAAAAAATATCCTTGTTTGAAGGCCTGAAGGCCAGATGCACAATCCTCTCATTTGGATTCAGTGTAAAGATTTCTTCTCTTGAACTCACAACCCTTATTTTCAAAGTGTATCCTCCAGATCTATTGATTTTTTTCACTTGATAGTAAAAAATTCTTCATTAAATATTTTTCTATAATAACCGGATTCATTTAAAAAGAATTTTTATTTACACCTTTTTAGTTATTTTTACAAAATACCAATCTAAATAATAAAAATCAGTATGTAGAACAGTATTTTTAGCAAAACTTAAAGAAATATTTGAGGATATTTTGCAGGAAACGTACAGAACAAAATCAACAAAAAATCAGATTTTTGTTAGAGATATTTTCTTTTGCCTCAGGTCAGGGCAGTTTTAATATATTTATTGTGTACGCAGAAATCTCTATAAACCCGGGTTCTCCCGGCAAAATTGCACAACTTTTATAAAATGTCATGTTCAATATACTTCAGATATCACTTTGAAGAGGCTCATGCATGGAAGATCCTGTTATCTCAAAAATAAAAAGTCAATTTGATAAAAAAGGGAATCCGGCAAAGATTCCGCTGATGAGCGGGAAGCATTTTTTTGAAGCTCGATCCGAAACGGATGGAGTCTATGTTGACAACCTGAAAAACCAGCCATTTCTCCCCTGGGAGATCTTTTCCGAAGCCGTTAACTGTATAAGGGAAAATGACGGGAAGGCAAAAAAAGGAAACGCGACAAATTCGAGATTGGGAGACTCTAACCTTGGCCTGGAAACCCTGGAAGGTCATATTGCCAGCAAAGTTTACGGCTGCAGGATAGGCGATACCGTATTTAAGAGAGTAACCCCGATAGCTTCAATCCTTGCCTGGGCCGGAATCTGTGAAAACACACGAGGGCAGATCAGTTTTCTCTCCGAGGAAAAGGAATTACAGGCTTCTCAAAGTGAAAATGAAATTTCTCCGGCTTTTAGTGCGGAAGAGAATGGAGAAGGTTCAGGGATAAATTCCCTTTACTTCCAGCCTGACAACAAGCAGCCTGAATGGAAAAACCTGGAAGCAGGGCTTGAAGAAAAAATCCAGAAAATAAATGAACTTCATGAACAGCTTACAGGCAAAGAAGGAGAGTTAGACAGGCTAAAAAAAGAGCTTGAAGAGCGCGAAAAGCTTTTCCGTGAAAAAGATTCGGAACTGCAGTCCCTTCAGGAAAAATTCATGGATAAGAGTGAAGAAGCCGTAAATCTTGAGTCCAGGCTCATAGAAAAAGAAGAAAAGATCGACGGCCTTACTGAAGAACTCAGGGAAAAAGCAGAAAGAATAAACACCCTTGGTGAGAAACTCTCAGCAACAGAAAGAGAAGTAGAAAAACTTACCGAAAGCATCTCTATAAAAGATAAAGATCTCAAGACCCTGGCTGGAGAGGTCATTGCAAAGGCCGGGGAGATGAGGAAAATTGAAGAGAAGCTTGCCGGGAAAGAAAGAAAAATAAACACTATGGAAGCAGTGCTTGCCACGGCTGAAGAGAGAGTAAAAAAGCTTGAGAAGCAGCTTTCAGCCTGTGAAGGAGAAGAAAAACTGGCAATCCAGCTTAAAGAAAAGGAAGAGTTTATAAAGCAAATAAAAGGGACCCTTGTCAGTAAAGAAGAAGCGTTTTCGAAGGTTAGCGAGGAAAACCGAAAATATCGAATGCAGCAAAAACTCGCATCTGAAGGGTTAAAGCAGATAGAAGAACAGAAAGCCTCAAGAAAATGGTGGAAACGCCTGTAAGCCGCCGGAAGTAAAACAAGAATTCCTCTATTTAAACTTTGTTCATTCGTGGCCGCTCCGGACCTGATGCCAGGAACGAGCTGTGAAGTAAGTGAAGAATCATGTCAGGACTAATTTTCCTTATATTTGTTATCTCCCCTATAATTTCTTCCTCGGTTCTTCCCTGAACTTTCAATTCTTTTATTTTTTCAAGCACGTAAGCGGGTATTACAAAATAATTGTTAAGATCATGCCAGTGCCCGCTGACATCCCCCTTCACCAGATGAATACCTGAAGAAGCAAGGTACATCTTGATAAATTTGGAGAGTCCTTCATAGGAAGATGCGGGAAGCTGAAGTAATTCTATCCCGGGACACGTCTTGACCAGACTAAAAAGATCCCGGTCCGAAGGTCTAAAAGCAAGGTGTACTGCCTTCTCCTCTGCTTCCAGGCCGGAAATCTCGTCCCTGCTTGTTACGACTCTGATGCGTACACTACCTAGCCCCATTTATGCTCCCTCTCCTATCTAAGCATGGATCATTTATTTAATTTTGTATTTCAGTCTTTCTGATCAAATTTCAGTACAATGATAATATTGATATTCAAACTCTGGTAAAAAATGAAAAAATAGGAATAGTAATGCTGATAGAGGTCCAGATCTGAGCCGTCCGGAGAAAATATAAACTTTCTTACTCAGAGATCGCAGGCCAGCCGGTCGGGAAGCCTCTCAGAATTATTTCTCGGGTTTTATGCCCAGCCCTGCCGCAAGAGCCTGTCCGAAGGAAATACATCCGTCTCCACAGGGAATCTGGCGGTGGGCCAGGAATTCGAAACCTGCTTCCGCAACAGTTCCTGCAATGCACGAAGTGATGTGATCATTATAGGCAACCCCTCCACTCAGGCCTATCTTTTCAAGTCCCAGTTTTGCGGCAAGAGACGCGGCAAGTTCCGAAATTCCCCTGGCAAGGCTTTCCTCAACCGCAAAGGCAAGATCAGAAGATGAGTACTTTCCGGAAAGTTCATATACCCCCAGAAGAAGCTCGGTAGTGTCAAGCACAGGAATTCCTGAGTCCCTGTCTTTCTTAATGACCACAGGAAGATCGACAACATGGGTACTTTTCCTTGCGGCAGATTCGAGTTTCATTGCCGGCTCCCCTTCATAGGTTCTTATTCCGCAGATTCCAAGCATTGCGGCAGCTGCATCAAGTACTCTGCCTGTACTGCTGCTTCGGACAACGTTTACCCCGGTTTCGAGCTGCTTCATCACAGTTGAAAATTCCATCGTTCCTTGCGGAAAAATAAGGGGAAGTTTTTCCAGTTCTTCTCTCCCGAGCCTCTCGAAAAGGATGCCCAGAACCATCCTCGAAGGTATCCTCGATGCAAGGTCTCCCCCTGGCATTGGCTGAGGAAGTAAATGCCCAATGCGCTCGTGTCCGAAGTAAGAAGATTCAAAGAGCTCCCCTCCCCAGACTGTGCCATCACTGCCGTATCCGACACCGTCAAGGGCGATTCCCAGAATTCGAGAATCCAGGGGCAGGGAGTTGTCAGCCATAAGTGCCAGCATGTGGGCGTGATGATGCTGAACCTGAAGTGTATTCTCCCCTCCCATCTTTAGAGCAAAATGGGTTGTGTTAAACGCAGGGTGAAGGTCGCAGCCCCAGTAAAGGGGTTCGATTCCGGTAAGCCGGATAAGGTGCCTGACAACCTCGGAATGGTACCTGAAGGTTTCCACATGATTGGTATTGCCGATATACTGAGAGATATAGGCTAGCTTTCCTTTTGCCACAGTAACCGTGGAATTCATCTCAGCCCCTACCCCTATAGAAGCCTGGACTTCGAAAGGCAGCTCTACAGGTTCAGGCACAAAGCCCCGGGAACGCCGAATAAAGGCCGCCCGTCCATTCACAATCCTGATAACCGTATCATCGTTTCGGTTTGCAATAACCCGGTTGTGCAGCAGGTAAAAATCGGCAATTCCTTCAAGTTTTTCAAGCGCCTCTTTGTTTTCGACAACCATAGGCCTTCCCGGGAGGTTTGCCGAGGTCATAACGTATACAGCTTCAGGTACACGGTCAAAAAGCAGATTCTGTGTGCCCGTATAAGGAAGCATGACCCCTATATTGTGCAGTCCAGGGGAAACCGATTCTGCCAGATTGAATTCCTTTGCTCTGGGAAGCACGGTAATAGGGCGGCGATGGGATGTCAGGTATTCCCTGCCTGGACCCTCGAGCTCTGCAAAGGCCTCCACAACCCCGGCATTTTTTGCCATAACTGCAAAAGGTTGCTCTGGACGCCTCAACCGCCTTCTGAGCTCCTTTACTGGTTTCTCCTTTCGCGCATTACAGGCAATATGGAAGCCCCCAAACCCCTTAACAGCTAGAATTGAGCCCTGCTGAAGGAGGTCCGAAGCATGTGCAATTGCTTCATAGCCTTTTGCCAGTACATTTCCTTCAGGGTCCGAAAGCCAGAGCTCTGGCCCGCACTTTGGGCAGCAAACGGGCTGCGCATGATATCTTCGGTTAAGGGGGTCAGTATACTCTTTTTCGCACTCCGGACAGAGAGGGAAATCTGCCATAGTGGTATTTTCCCGGTCATAAGGAAGGGTTCGGACTGTCGTATATCGAGGCCCGCAATTTGTGCAGACTGTAAAAGGATAATGGTAATACCTGGAAGCAGGATTAAAAATCTCTGACCTGCACTGTTCGCAAATAGCCGTATCAGGAGGAATTATGGAATTTTCAAAAACTCCGGATTCGCTGGGGACGATAACAAATTTAGAATACCCGGAAAAAGGGACACTTTTTGTTTTGATTTCCGTAATTTTAGCGAGAGGGGGCTTTTTTTCGGGAAGCTCGGCAAGAAAACTATCAAGGCTTTCCCGATCCCCTTCTAGAAGGATTTCCACATAGTTCCCCAGATTTTTCACGTATCCGAAAAGCCCAT
>CAZSVY010000286.1:0-12407 GCA_964610495.1 uncultured Methanosarcinales archaeon | reverse complement strand
GCAGGAGCCAGAAACCAGGACAGGGCCAGAAACCGGGGAAGAATCCGGAACTGTAACAGAAGGTGTGGAGGTTCCGGATGTTATAAGACAGCCCCCTGAAAAAGCCGTGAAAATTCTGGAAGAAGCCGGGCTTATAGCAGGAGAGATTGTCGAGCAAAAAGGAGTTTTTCCAATAGGGGTTACAATTGGAGGAGTGATCAGGCAGGAGCCGAGACCAGGGACAAAATCTCCGGCAGGATCGGCCGTAAAGCTCGTAATTGCGGTAAAAGGCAAGTTCGTGCCACCTGATAAAGACTCACTGTGCGACCCTTTTTCCGACCGCATCTGAGCAGAGGCAAAGGAGGGCTTAAAACGGAAGCTTATTCTTCCAGAATAAACAGTTCCCTGAACGAACTTCGGGAACACTGCAGGGCAGCAATCTCAGCTTTTACAGCGCTTGAGCAATCCGGGAGCCAGGCATCCCTGGGACTCTGCCTGGGAAAATTCCTCAAGGAATGCCAGAGCACTTCAATGGTCTTATGGCATAATAGCGATAGGAAACTCGGCAAATACCTCAGATCCGTACTCTCAATCTCCGGAAACTCTTCTCTTTCTCCAGCAGCTTTCTCCGGGCTGAAAGCTGTGATTAAAGGAATAGAGAAAGAGAAAACTGCAGGAATCTCGAATACTGAAGGAATACAGGATACTGAAGGAATAGAGAGAACTGGAGGAATAGGAAAAACCTTCAGAAACAAAGGAAAAGTAGGTGCACAGGAAGGAAATACCGGTCAAGGAGAATTGGCAGCTTTCTCGTATAATACGGGAACAAAATCACTTACGTTTCATGGGAAAAATTATGAAATTCTGCCTCTTTTCCTGGCCGTAAGAGATCTTTATGCCTCCCTCCCGTTCTTCGAAGAACTTAAGGCCTGTGCTGAGCGGCTTGAAGCGAATCCTCAGGACACCACAGCCCTTTTTCAGAAAGCCGTGCTCATGTATAAGGCCAGGCGGTTTGAAACTGCCCTGCAGCTTACGGCGCAGGTTCTGAAAATTGCTCCTGACGATCACCGGATCTGGTATAACAGGGGCGTTATCCTCTCGGAGCTGGGCCGGCTTGAAGAAGCGGTTGCGGCGTATGACAGGACAATTGAACTTGAACCGGCTTTTGAAGTTGCCTGGGACAATAAAGGGGTTGCTCTTGCCAGGCTTGGCAGGTTTGAAGAAGCCCTGGAAACTTACGAAAAAATCCTTCTGAAATACCCCAAGTACGCTGAAGCCTGGGCAGGAAAGGGCTCCATACTTTCGACCCTCGGCAGAGAAGAAAAAGCCCTTGAAGCTTACCGATCCGCCCTCCGAATCAGGCCCGATTACCTTGAAGCCCTTACATCGACCGGAAGCCTGCTTACAAGGCTAGGCAGGTTTGAGGAAGCCCTGAAAACTTATGATAAGGGGCTTCAGCTCGCCCCGACAGACCCCCGCCTCTGGGCAGCCAGAGGTTTCGTCCTTTCCGAAATGGATAAACAGGAAGAAGCACTGCAAAACTGCAACCGGGCCCTCGAATTGAAACCCGGTTTCGTTCCTGCGCTTGAAACCAAGGTAAAAATCCTTTCGGAAATCCGCAGGCAGAAGGCCTCATCCTCTTAGTAACATCTGTCTTTAATATTTTTCCCGCCATTCTTTTTTCCATTTTTTCCCATTTTTTCCTTAATTTCTTTTGTTTTTTGCCGTTCTGTCCTCTTTCACTTATTCTTTTTTGGCCTGTCCTTTACTTTCCTTTATATTGCACTGTCCGCAATATTGTGATGTCCGTAATGCTTTAAGCTTAAGACGAACTGCGTTTTAATTAAAGGGCAGTTTTTATATTCGGTAAAATTCGAATCAGAAAAGGTATATTTCATTGAAAACAAAAATGCAGAATACCAGTTTTAGCTCTGGTTCCATGCGTGAAATGTAAAAATGGCCAGGTGTGGCAAAAGCCCGGAAAGGGTCCGGAATGAGCTTTCACTGGAAGAGCGAGGATTCCGATATGACAGAAGAAAATGTGAGTGTGAAGATGGATAAGGCGAAACAAAACGAGTCGGAAGCGGCTGAGAGAACCGGAGAACCAGAGGATCCCAGGCAGCTCCTTATCAGGGCTGGCGAGACTGACAATTATGAGGACAAACTAAGACTGTATGATAGAGCTCTAGCTCTGGATCCTTTATATCTTGATGCGTGGATCCAGAAAGGCTTCGCCCTGGACAGGATGGGAAAATCAAAAGAGGCTCTTGCCTGCTACGATAAGGTTCTTGAAATCGATCCTGAAAACCTGGGGATCAGATGTCTAAAGGGTTTTGCCTTCAGTAACTTAAAGGAGTTTGAAAAGTCAATCGAGTCTTACGACGAAGTCCTGAAAGTAAAGCCTGACGATGTATTCTCACTATATCAGAAAGGTTCAGCTCTGGAAAGCCTTGGCAGATATGGTGAAGCTATGAAGTGTTATGACAAAGCGCTTGAAATTGATCCGACTGACGCTCTTATCAGAGAGAAGAAAACGAAACTTCTGGAGTTAATTTATAAAAAAGGAACTTTAGTGGACTCTCCGGACAGCGGTTTTAACTGAACTTAAAGGTCTAAAGGATCTGAGAGAAAGGATCTGATAGGGATGAAAGGGACTTCTAATCAGAGATAAGTCGTAAGCAGGTCAAAAAAGAATTGACGGAATCACCAGAATAAATGGAGTGTTGTTAAAAAAGAGTTACGGAAATTGTTAAAAAACTGCGTCATCGTCAAAAAAGGCTTGCAAAGATAAGAAAGAATTGCAGGTAAGAAGGAATTGCAGGAATCGTCAAGAGAAATGCAGTATTGTCAAAAAGGGTTGAAAAACTGTGAGAAGAAAGTGCAGGGCCGGGAACCGGCCTTTACTTTTTGCTCGCTTCTTCTTCTTCTTTCCTGATATCTTCAACGATTTCCATAAGTTTTTCCTTAATTTTTACTATGGCGTCCACAGCTTCGCCGCCTACTTCAATGGGAGCTCGCTTTTCCAGGTCAGCCTGCATCAGCTTAGGGTCAAAGGGAATTTCTCCAAGAACCTGGATACCCAGCTCTTCAAGCTTATCGTCAACTTTTCCCGAGCCTCCTTTATTGATTACGGCAGCAAGGTGTTTTATCCCTATTTCGGAAGAGAGCCTTTTTATTCTCTCAGCCGTTTCAAGCGATCTTGCCCCTGGCTCAACTACCACGATCATAAGGTCCATTCCTCTTGTAGTGCCCCTCCCGAGATGTTCGATCCCGGCTTCCATATCAAGGATCACTGCACTCTTTTCCCTGAACATAAGGTGCCTGAGAAGAGCCCTCAGGAAAGCCGAGGCAGGGCACATGCACCCGCTTCCTCCACGGTCCACAGTGCCCATGACAAGCATTCTTACTCCATCGGGCCCTATAACTCCGTATTTACTTGCAATATCATCGACTTTCGGGTTGTAGATGAAGGCTCCGCCTTCTGCACCTGCCCTTTCCTGAATCAGGTCTTTGAAATCTGTCAGGGGCTTTGGGGGATTTTCTATCCCAAGCGAAGATGCCAGGTTCATATCCGGGTCCGCATCTATTGCCAGTACCTCGTATCCGTCCCTTGCAAGCAGTCTGGCCAGAGTGCCTGAGAGAGTTGTTTTTCCAACGCCGCCTTTTCCGGTAATTGCTATCTTTATGAGGATTCCCCCTGAACATTAATTCAGATTAACTATAGTGGTTTTCTAAGCAGGGATATAAGCATCAAACTGTTTATACTTACTCATTTATCCCTGGCTTCATTCCGTTATTCCTTATATAATATTGTTTAAAGTCTTTTCGTTTGATATGAATCGAGGAATTAATTTACCTGACTGTGAATTAAAAATGCATTTACCTGTTTATTGAATAAGGATTCGTTTACTTGGCTATGAAGTCGAACCCCTGGCCTGCAGCAACCTGTTTGAGATACTTCTCAATATGGTTTCCTTCAGTTTTTGAAAACCCTGCGTTGCGGGCAAGCCTGTCAAGTACCTTTTGAACTCCTGTCCCATACTGGATTGCTTTCTTTTCCTTCCAGAGAAGTTCCGGTGGAAGCAGGCCATCTGCAGCTTTTCTAAGGATGTACTTTCTTATGTGGAGGCTGTCTCTTTTAAGGACTTTAAGTTCGGGGCTGATTGCAAGCCCTGTTTTTATTACTTCCTTATCCAGGAAAGGCACCCTGAGCTCCACGGAGTTGGCCATAGTAACCATATCGTCTCTTTCAAGGTTAATAGTTGAAATCTTTTTGAGGTCTGAGTAGATCTCCCTGTCAAGGACCTCAGGCCCCTGTTCAAGAAAACCCTCGTGCCTGCTGTAACCGCCAAAGAGTTCGTCTGCGCCCTGCCCTGTAAGGAGGACCCGTTTTCCGTCTTCTTTTGCAGTTTTCGCAACAAAGTAGAGAGGAAGCCCGATTGCAATTTTCATGGGATCCGTAGATTCTGTCGAATAAATTACATCAGGGATTGCAGCTTCGATCTCTTCGGGGTAAAGGAGGCGGGTTTTGAGGGAATCCATCATGCCAGCAGCTCCAGCCGCACGCTCAGCCTGGGCAAGATCATGGGAATTCGGAAGCCCGACAGCATAAAGGGAAATCGAAGGATCAATCCTTTTTGCAAGGGCCGCTAAAAAGGTACTGTCAATGCCTCCGGAAAACGCAATTCCTGCGGTTTTCGTAAGCCTGATCTCCACAGCTTTTTCAAGGGCCGCCTTCAGGCGGGAAACGGCTTCGTGCTCTTCCGTGATCCTTTCTTGCGGAGGCTCAATCTCAAGGGATTTTTCTTCAAGCCTTCCGCTCCGGATATTGAAACTCATTATGCTGCCCGGCGGGAAAGGCTTTATATCGTTTCCCTGGCTGGAGAAAGCTTTTCTTTCAGAAGCGAAGGCAATTTTCAGCTTTTCTGCATCTTTTTCCAGGAAATAAAAAAGAGGTTTCACTCCTACAGGGTCTCTGGACAGTACAAGCTCGCTATCCAGGGCATAAGCCAGAGCGTAATCTCCGTTTACTCTGGAGAGCATGGAAAAGACCGCATTTATCGGCGCATCTCCCTCTTTAATTTTAGTTTCTATGAGGGTAAAAAGCACTTCAGTGTCAGAATCGGTTTTTATCCCCTGCTCGGCTGCAAGTTCCCTGAAATTGAAAATTTCTCCATTGAGTACCAGAGCCCCTTTTCCAACCAGAGGCTGGGGCATATCGCCTGTGATTTTAAGCAGGGTATTTCCTGTACTAAGTCCATCGGCCTGATAGGTTCCGCAAGCATCAGGCCCCCTGTGTCCAAGAGCTGCAAGCATTCTTTTTACTTCTTCATTCGTATCAGGAGTTCCGGCTGCTCCTGCTATTCCGCACATGTTTACTCCTTTTTTCGTTCTGTTCGGTGTATACACGCGCTCTATCTCTATTTATCGTTTTTTATCATTTTTACGTTTGAAGAGAGCACACCAAACCCGGAATAGTAAAAACTGCGAATTAAGAATAATAAAAATTGGGATTAAAAATAATAAAAATTGGGGTTAAGAATAGTAAAAATGCGAATACAAAAATCGTAAAAAGTGCGATTTAAAAAAGAAAATTCTGTTTTTTTAATTTCAGATTTTTAATTTCAGATCCTGGCCTTTGTCCCTGCTTCATCCGGAGATTCTTCCCTTAGAACTTCTATTGCATATACCGGATCTCCTTTCAGGGCGGCAAAAGGGTTCATCGCGCTTTTCTCGTCCCCTATCCAGATTGAGTTTGCGCAGTAAATGCAGTAGCAGCGAGTCTGATACAGGTTATTTTCAGGCCTGTAGGCGCTGCAGCAGTTACTTCCTCGCAGTACTCCGTATTTGCAGAGAACAAGCTGCCTTGTAAGGTGCAACTCCTATTCAAGGCTGTCCTGGTTGTACTTCTGGCTGTTCGGTTCATTGAAATCCAGAATTTCACCCCGTTTATATTTAGTATTATATACTTTTAAAACTTTCTAGTTTTGTACTTTATTTTTATAATAGTAAAGTTTTATAATGCACTGGACGAGTGTATCAGGATGAGAGTGACAGAATATGGAGAATAGAGCCGAGGAAATTAGAATAGAGAGATAGAATTGAGGTACCCGGAATAAAAAGACCAGAACCGATGATTTAGATCAGGTAAAATTGGGTTCAATACGGTAAGCTATGAAGACAGCTATGGCTTTTATTAAGGAAACTTTTTATTCGGGTTCTGCAATATACGCAACGTTTTTAAGCATCTTATAATTATTATGGTGCAGACTCACAATTATTTACCTTTAAATAGGATTTGATCCCGCAGTCGGATTCCGAAAGGTGGGGATCTTCGGTTAATTTCAAACTCAAAATAATTTCAAAATTTAAATTGAGGCTTATAAAGATGCAGTACCAGGCAACAGTGAGAATTGAACAGAAAGCAGGTATGCTCGATCCTGAAGGCACTACCGCAAAAAGGGCTCTCGGACAACTCGGCTACCAGGTCAGTAACGTAAAGACCGCAAAGCTGTACGAAATTGTGCTTGAGGCCGAATCTGCCGAGATTGCAGAGCAGAAAGTTGACGAAATGTGCCAGAAACTTATTGCAAACCCAATCGTCCACAATTACACAATCGAGCTCAAGGAACTTAATTAACTGTGGCAGATAACGATTGAGGTGTCAGAAAAGCTAAAGCTTTGAAAATTGAGGGAAAAAAATGAAAATTGCCATTCTTCAGTTCGGAGGCACAAACTGCGACCTGGACGTCCTGCATGTCCTTAAAGATGTCGTGGGTGTGGACGCCGAGACTGTCTGGTACAAACAGGAAGATCTGACAGGTTTTGACGGAGTTGTCGTCCCTGGCGGCTTTTCCTACGGAGACTATCTCAGGGCAGGAGCAATTGCAGCTCGGACTCCGATAATGAACTCCGTAAAAAAACTTGCAGCCGAAGGCAAGCCTGTCCTTGGAATCTGCAACGGTTTCCAGATTCTCACGGAAGCCCGGGTGCTTGAGGGAGCCCTGACGACTAATGAATACCCGAAGTTCCGGTGTCACTGGACAAATCTCAGGGTAGAGACCGTTGATACGCCTTTTACCTCGAAGTTCAGGAAAGGCGAGGTTATCAGGATGCCTATTGCCCATATGGAAGGACAGTTCTATGCCGAAGAAAAAACCCTGGCAGAACTTGACGAGAACGAGCAGGTTGTCTTCCGCTATGTGGATGAAGCCGGAAAAGTAACGGATGCCGTTAACCCTAACGGTTCTCTTGAAAATATTGCAGGAATAGTAAATACTTCAAGAAACATCTTCGGTCTCATGCCCCATCCGGAAAGAGCTTCCGAATCAATTCTGGGCTCAGATGACGGTCTGCGGGTTTTCGAGTCCATGGCGGATTATATCACTGAGAATTTCTGATTAGTCCGCTTTTATTCTTTAATTTACTTTTTCTTTAACTTACTTTTTTTCAATTTATTTTTTCTTTAATTTATTTTTTCTTTAGTTTATTTTTCACCATTCATTAATTTCTATATTTTCTCCTTTTAACTTCCTTCTCCTTTTAACTTATTACTCCTCAGACATTTTACGGGTTTTAGATTTCAGTTCTCCCACTTGATGGATTTTTGACATCAGGAAATACGTAGGCTGATAGGGAAAAAGAGTTAAGGTTTATTTTTAAGAATATATATTTCACAATTTTTAATTACCTGTAAATATTGTTGTTATAATTCATTATAAAAAATCATGTATAAATTTGACTATATAAATCAGTTAATCAAGGGAAGTATTGGTTCATGAAAGGAAAGAGAGTACAAAGTATCTGTGTAATTTTCTTCCTTGTGCTTGCGGCCACAGTAACCCAGGCAGGTGCCGGAATAGTTACCGTGGATAAAAATGGGGGAGGAAATTACAGTTCGATTCAGGAAGCTGTCGACAACGCACAGAACGGGGACATAATCCTTGTAAACCCGGGGATCTATCAGGAAAATGTAGTAGTTGATAAAGAACTCACAATTCTGTCCAATTCCGTTTCTTCCGAGACCCAGCTTAATCGTGCCTATGTCATAGGTGTGGTCCCGGGAGGTCAGGTCTTCAGCGTAAATGCAAGCAATGTGACAGTAAGCGGTTTCTATATTTCAGGAGGATATTCCGCAACAGCAGATTCAGCCGATATTGGTATCCTCCTTGCGGGAGTAAAGAACTGTTCATTAAGTGAAAATATGCTGGTACTGAACAATATAAGTGTCGGCCTCTACAATTCTCAGGGAAATTATATTGGTAATAACAGCATCACAGGTCCTGGTTCCGGGATTGTGCTTGTCGGCTCTACAGAAAATATACTGTCAAATAACCTGGCAGTGACAGATGGAAATTCCGAAGGGATTGGGATACTCCTGAATAGCTCTACTAACAATACCCTCGTAAATAACACTGCAAGGTCAGGCCTGATAGGGATTTATCTGGACGTATCCGAAGGAAACAGCCTCCTGTATAATATCGCAAGTTCAAACGCTGACGGAATCGGAATAGGCCTTAACGGCTCTAACAGTAATTTCGTTATGAATAATATCGCAAAAGCAAATAAACTGGGGATTATGCTGGATACCTCTGATAGAAACACGATTGCCGACAACCTGGTCTCGAAAAATGATATCGGGATCTTTGGCGACATGGCAGGGTTGAACACTTTGTTCAATAATAGCCTGTACCTTAACGGTATTGGAGTGGGACTTTCTGGCAATTCGTCTAACAATACAGTTTACAAAAATAGGTTTATTAACCTCATTAACGCCGTGGACGAAGGGATGAATCTCTGGAATAGCAGTTCGGAAGGCAATGCATGGAATAATTACACCGGAGCAGATGCTGACGGAAACGGTATAGGAGATACTCCTTACGTTGTCAATGAAACAACCGGAAGTATAGACTATTTCCCGACTTTGATCGATAATTTCTCAGCAATCTCTTCGGAGATAGAAAACTGGTAACAGCAACGCCGGCCTTTCTTTTTTCTATTTTTTCTTTCGGTAAATTTATATCTGACATTATCTGATATTATATCTGGCACTTTATACAGGATAATTTATTCCACATTTTATATTAATCTCTTTTTATCTATCTCGGTTTTCTTTCTATAACTCCTCTTTTTTTCCGGAGACAGTTTTACCGGGCTTCAGGTCCCAGGTTTCTGCTACAGTGTGGAATTTCCAATTGCAGGCGGATCTATCGAAAATGCAGATAAATATAAGTTCAGGTTTATTTTTCAGAATATATATTTCAAAATCTTTTTATTATCTCAGATTATTATTCATACGAGTTATTACAAAAACAACAATTGTCTTTCAGTCTATATAACTTAAAATTAAGGGGAGTATTAGCTCATGAAAGGAAAATCAATCCAAAGTATTTGCATAATTCTTCTTCTTGTGCTTGGGGCAACAGCTACTCAGGCAGGTGCTGCGGTTTTTACCGTAGGCGGCAATGGGGCGGGGAACTATACTTCCATTCAGGAAGCTGTCAATAATGCGCAGAATGGAGATACAATCCTTGTAAGCCCTGGCGTATACAGGGAAAACGTAAACGTGACTAAGGAACTTTCTATTATCTCGAGCACTGATCTCTCGGGCGACACGCTGAACCGTACCTATGTGATAGGCGCAATCCCGGCAAACGACGTCTTCAGCATCAGGGCAAACAATGTGAGAATAAGTGGTTTCTATATTGCAGGAGGCCCCTCGGGAATGGATATGTACGGGGAGGTCGGGCTTTACCTTGAAGGCGTGCAGAATTGCTCATTAAGTAATAATACCCTGATATTGAATGATATTGGCATTGGCCTCAACAATTCTCAGCGTAATATCCTTGACAACAATTTAATAGGCTTTGGAACAAGCGGAATTTTCCTGTCCAGATCTAACGAAAATCTGCTGTCAAATAACCTGGCAACGACAAACAGCCAGGGAATCTGGATGGACAATTCTACTAACAACACCCTTCTGAACAACACTGTAGACTCAAATGAAATGGGGCTCCTCCTGGGCACATCCGGAATGAACATGCTTGAATACAACTTTATTTCCAGAAACAGTAATGGGGTAATCCTTGCTAATATGGCAGAGTCTAATGTTCTGGTTAACAACAGCCTGTACATGAATGGGCTTGGGATGTACCTTAACGGATCATCCGGTAATACAATTTACCTGAACACATTCTTTAACTTCCTGAATGCCGAGGACGAAGGAACGAATATCTGGAATAGCAGTTCAGCAGGCAATCTCTGGCATGATTATAACGGAACAGATACTGACGGAAACGGTATAGGAGACACGCCTTATGTTGTAAACCAGACAACCGGAAGCATAGATTACATGCCTCTCGTAGAGAATGTTTCCTCAGGCGATACCCAGAACGTGAGTGACAACAATAGTTCCGGAACGCCATAATGAATGTCATAATAAGTGATTCGATAAAACGATCTGTTAAACTTTTACTATTAAGATCTTAAAAAGGTTCTTTCTCTTTTTAAGATCTTTTTAAAAACGTTTTTCATTTCAAAAATATTTTTTCTCAAAAATAACCCTGTAACGTTTCCCATTCTTCAGTTCTTAGCTTTCCTTTTACGATTTCCCGATTTTTCACTTCGGTTCGGCTTTTTTTAGTTCTTCCCTGATATTTTCTACAGTCTGCCAGGACTGCCTGACTATCCCGGGAAACTCTCCTGAGTGCTCTTTTCCCCATTTCAGCAGGAATGCTTTTGTTTTCGGGTCTGAGGGATAACCGCTGCCGAAGTCCACGCCCCATTCCTGCTTGAGTTCCTCGATAAGCTCGTCCCTGCGCACCTTTGCAATGATCGAGGCTGCCGAGACTACAGGATAGATTGCATCTGCCTGGTGCATGGAAATTATCTTTATTTCCTTTGCATGGTCGGGACAGGTTTTTGAGTACTGCCTGCAAACATTTTCGGCAAAACGCTCGGCTTTTACATCAGCAGCATCTACATACACGATATCCGGTTTCAGCTGTTCAAGCACTTTTGCAAAGCAGACAACCATGATCTCGTTCATGCTCATGATCCTCCGGAGTTCGTCGATCTGAGAGGGGCTGACCTCAAGTACGAAAAAACCATCTGCGTGTTTTTTGATCTGGGCTGCGAGCTGCTCCCTCTTTTTTGGAGTCAGTTTTTTGGAATCCGCAACCCCGAGCACTTTAAGGATATGGGCTCTGGATTCCTCGATTTTTACGCCTCCTATGCACATTGGCCCGATTACAGGGCCTTTTCCGGCTTCGTCTATTCCTGCGATCATCATTTTCCGGCTGCCTCCTGATTGAGGGAAAAGAGCCTTTTATCATTTATAAAAGTAGGTGAAGTATTTTACTCGCAAAGCATTAAACAGGATTCTACAGAGAATCTTTAAAATAACGAAAATCCGTTTACGACTTATTCATGGGTTCGAATGCCATCCCTTGAATCTGTTTTAAGGGTATGGCCGTTTTTAAAGATAATTACCCTCTTGCACTATTAGTTTTTTCCCGGCTGTTTCTTCTTTTCCGGACTGTAATTCCTGCCGGTCATTTTCTCCCACATGGCTTCAACTTCGGCCTTCTTCTTGCCAGTAACCGGTTCGTCCTGGCTGAAGATTACGCCCTCGCAGGTTGCTATAAATTGCCGTCTTTGGTCTCCCGGATTAAGATCTATGCCTTCCTTGTCGAGTTCGGCCATCTGCGTCCATATTTTATCCATAGCTGCCTGATATTCCTCTTCGGTCATGCCATCGGGGTCTATCCATTTCGGGTCTCATACCTTCCGCTTATATATAACCAACCTTCCCTAAATTTAAAGGAGTAAATTAAAGGAATCTGTATTTCTTTCTGGTATAATCTACATTAAAAATTTATTGAAGAAATAATTGTCGCTGCACTGCGTAGACAATTTAACCGGATATATTTCAGTTTGCCAAAGGATGAAATTATGCAAGAGTCTCTTGCACAAATTAGCTGGTACCAAGGCCCGTTAATAATAGAAGAACCGGGGAAAAAAGAGAGTAAATTGCCGGGAAAAATTGCCGGGAGAACTGTACAATGAGCCGCAAGGACGGGCAGGAAATAGGGCCGGCTGCAAATAAGTCCCTGCTGGTAGACGATGTTCGCCAGATGATCGAAGCTACTCGCTCAGCGGTGGCCAGTACCATTAACGCCGGGTTGACAACGCTTTACTGGAATATCGGCAAAAGTATCCGTGAAGAGGTTCTTAGAGGTGAACGAGCAGAGTATGGGCAGGAGATTGTAGCCTCACTTGGGCGAGAATTGACAGCTGATTACGATAATGGATTCTCAGTGAAAAACCTGCATCGAATGATCCAATTTGCTGAAGTATTCCCGGACGAGGAAATTGTCGCCGCACTGAGGCGACAATTGAGCTGGACTGCGGGTGTGTGGATTGAAATA
>CAZSVY010000285.1:0-26289 GCA_964610495.1 uncultured Methanosarcinales archaeon | reverse complement strand
CGAAACCCTCTGTACGTGCCCCTGACCCTCATGCTTATTATTCTCATGGTGCCTGTGTTCGTGGTTGTGGCCCGGCTCGGGTTTATTCACTTTGACTTTCTTTCTCTCAAAGACTTCCTGTACCGAATCGTTCACAGCATCCTTAACAGCTCCTTTCTCAACGTTTGAGACTGCTGAAAGGATTTTGAGGGTAGGGACAGCTCCCTCCTTTGATTTGATTACATCTTCCTGGGGCTCTTCATAATATATAGTGACACTCTGTTTCACGGTCTCTAACCCATTGTCCAGGAAGAGTTTGATATGCCCTACGAATTCAGGATTTAGTTTCAGCACCTTTGCCTTTATTGTGTTTATCAGTTCGGTTGTTAATTCCCTGGCAGCCTCAGTGCTAAGATTTTCGTTTTCAACTGCAAATTCTGCGGCATAACTGCCGACTTTTGAGGCTTCAATCGAACTTTCGGTCTCCTCCGGAGCAGAAGTTTCAGCTTCTCCTGTTACTTTAGCTCTCGGGATTCTTTCGGATACTTCTTCAAGATCGGGGAGCACTATCCGCATGAAATTTTCGAATCTTTCGCCCGTATCCTTTCCTGAAAGCAGGACTACTCTGGCGCTCGGATTCAGCTGCTGCACCGATGCTTCAAGGATCGGAAGTCGGATAGGTTCTATCAGGTCTATCTTGTTTATCCCGAGAATTTCCGCATCAATAATCTGCCTCATTGCAAATTCTTTTACTTCTTTCATAAGGTGCTTGAAACGGCTACCGTCAATCAGGGTCACAAGGGGAGCGACATTTACCTGCTCGCCAAGGTTCATGAGTTCGATTTCGTCCCTTATTATGTGCGGGAAGGCTATGCCTGTGGGTTCGATCATCAGGATGTCAGGGTTGTATTCCTTTGCAAGAAGGGTAACGGTTGTCCTTAACCCGACTTTCAGAGAACAGCAGATGCATCCGCTTGTGATCTCTTTCGTATCGAACCCGAACCTCTTTATCACGTCTCCGTCAATCCCGATTTCCCCGATCTCATTCACGACAATGGCAACTTTTTTCCCTTTCTCTGCCAGGTATTTGCCCATATTGATGATAGTGGTGGTTTTCCCGCTTCCCAGAAAGCCCCCCACTACAATGACCTGCACGTTTTTTCCTCCCTTCATGTCATTTTGCTTATTACTTATTTTTCCTTTATTCGTTTTTTACTCTCAATAAGTTTACCCTTTTTATTTTCCTGCGACTGTCAGATTTTCCCATTTAAACCTGTCATCAGGGCAGGCATGCAGACAGCGCTGGCAATTTGCGCCATCACAGAGGTCAGTTCTTATTTTTACAAGCCCGTTCTCTTCCATTCTCAGGGCTCCGTTAGGGCAGACCTTTACGCACTTATGGCAGCCTTCACACTCCTCAATTACCATTGTAAGGTAAGTCCCAACCCTTTCAAGCACTTCAAGCCCTTCTTCTCCGAGTTCGGGGATATCTCTTTCAACCTGGCGGTCAATTTTGAGAATGGCAGAAGGCTCACCGATCATGGGAAGTTTTTTCTTTTTCAGGAATTTCTGAAGCATCTTGAAAGCCATACCTTCATTCCAGAAAGCAAGTTCCAGCAGATAAGCTTCCTTAAAAGCCTCGGAGGTTGCAAACATTACATGGGTGCCCACTATTTCCTTTGCAATTGCCTGCAGTTCCCAGAGCCTGTCTTCAGAAAGCAGAATTTCCCTGGCAACGGTCAGGGAGGTATTTCCTATCTGGGAGACATAACTTGCATTGTAAGGGATCATTCCTACCTTATGGGCTTTTGCAGCGTCCATATAAGTGCCTGCAGCTCCTGACATGTGAGCGGTCTGCAGTTCTTCCATCTCTATGCCTGCAGCTGCACAGAGAGTAATATGTCCGGCCCTGATTGCCCCTATAGCTCTCCCGGCTGCAATAAGGTCTTTATTTGTGAATTTTATTCCGTCCTGGAGGTGGATAATGCCGTCCGGAGTCTGAATCTTTGGCAGCACAATTAATTTATTTCTCATGCCTGTCTCTATAAGCGCAATAACTCCGGTACCTGTGATGCCTTTTGCAGTGAGTTCTCCCTTTTCTACAACTTCTCCGGTTTTAGGATTTACAAGATCTGCCCTGGTAGTCTTCATATCCCGATCGAGTACATAGCAGCGCAGGTTTTCTCCCTCAAATTCAACGTCGCAGATTGTGTGGGGGGAAGCAATGGACCCGTCCTCTATCTCCTGGCCTTCGAGAGCAGGCCCTGCAGCAGCCGAGCCGGTATATATAATGCCGTTTGCTTTGAGAGCCATTTCGGCATTTGTTCCGTAGTCCGTTGCAATCGCGATCTCACTACTTTCAATCATTCCAGCCTTTACAATAAGCGCAAGCGCATCGGCTCCGACTTCGTGTTTAATTGCCGGGGGTACAAACAGTTTGCAGTTTACGGCTTCTTCGAATCCCTCGATCTCGGCCATAGGTATTATGCGGGCATCCCTGTTCTGCTCTTCAATGTGATATTTTTGCTTTTTACGCTCTCCGGCGTATGCCAGATCTTCAATTTTAATTCCCTGAAATATGGAAAGCTGGATAGGGTTTCCGCAGATTGAAAATTTTTCCATTTCCGCCAGATTTACTTCCAGTTCGGCCAGAATATTTTTTACTGCTGTCGCCGAGAGCCCGTGGGCTTTGTCAAGCCCGTAATGGATTGCAAAGTCAAGATGGTCCATCACGTTTGCTCCGGGCAGGGGATTCCGCAGCGTTATGACAGTCTTCTTGATCTCGCCGCTTTCCAGGTCAATTTTCTGGGCCCTAAAACCGCTGGTTCCCAGGTCAATTGCAACTCCTGTTCTCATATCTTAACCTCCTCCAAAAAGCTTAAGATTACTCAACCAGTATGTTTCAGACATATTCTGAGTTTAATAAATTTGAATAAGTTTTATACTGAATAAGCTATCAAGCTATTTATACTGAGTCATTTTTTCAGGACCGGTTCTCCTCAGCTCAGCCTGAAAGGGCCTGGCTCTGGAGTACTCACTCCTCCTGCTAAAACTAAAAAAATATAAAGTGGAACACAATACCCGGACGCCCTAAAGGTTTTAGAGTTCCGGAATGTGTCCTTAAAAAAATAAAGAAATTTTTTGTGCCTTTTCAGGCGTAGTGCTCGTCTCTTGCTGCGACCATTGCTTTGATGTTCTCGAGGGGGGTCATGGGGGCAATTCCACAGCCTGGTGCGAGCACGTCAACGCCTTCGTCAAGGGCCTGTTTTGCTTCGGCTTTGATCTTGTCAACAGGGCCAGGCAGCAGGGTAAAGGGACTGGAGATGTTTCCTACGAATCTTGCTCTGTCTCCAATGACTTCCTTTGCCTTCTTCGGGCTGCCGATCTTTTCTTCTACGCTGAGACCTTCAAAACCGCAGTTTGCCATGTCACTGAGGATCGGGTTTACGTTTCCGCAGATGTGGAGAACGGTTACGGAGTTCACGCTGGAGGAGAACTTCTGAAGCCTTGCCTGGAGGAACTGCCTGAAGGAATCAGGGCTCATGAGGTCAGGGGAAGCAACAGGGTCTGCAACGGAAATGATATCTGCACCGGCTTCAACCATTGCATTTGCGTACACGATTGCAGCCTCGGTGGCAATGTCCAGGGCCTGTTCGAAGAGGTCGGTCTTTTTAATGGACCATTTCATGAAGGATTTTACACTTATAAGGTCGGAGGCAACTGTAATCGGGCCTTCCATACCACCGATAATTGGCACGTCCGGGCCTACTTTTTCCCTGATGATCTTAATAGCTTCGAGTACGGCTGGAATTCTTCCTCTCTGCAGAAGGTCTGCAGGGATGGCTGCGCCTTCGAGATCCTTGGGGTAAGGGTGGCCGGTAACAGAGGGCTGCCTATTCTTGGTACCCATGTTGATTTCACAGCCCATGGCTTCAACCAGAACAGTAAGGCAGTAAGGAACCCTTACAGCTTCGAGCCCGCTAATTTCGTGGTTGGCGATTGCCAGCTTTGCCATAAGTTCGGGGTTAGTGTGGGCTTCGGGCCATGGAGCTCCGACTTCATCCATGAGTTCTACAATCCCGGTCTGGGTCACGGAGCAAACAGGTACTTTGTCAACGGGCTTGCCTTCGAGGGCAGCTAAGAGTCTCGTTTTGAGTGTAAATTCGCTCATAGTCATACCTTTTTTTTAATTTATCGATTTACATTTATTTTTATTACAATTTCATTGTCTACTTGACAATATTATATAGACCTTTTCAATCCAAAGTGTTTCACGCTCCGGACTGGAATCCAGAGTTTTGAAACACAGTTAAAATCACAGGTTTCGCCTGGGAAATCAACAATACCCTGAATCTCCTTTCCGCCCCTCCCGAGCAGAATGAGAACCACGGTAGTAAAAACAATTCTCAGGCTCCTTACGATTACGTTAGAATGCGGCATTTTTTTAGTTAACAACTTATAAAAGCTATTTGCCAAGAATTTTTTTTTGCCGTTTCTTTAATAAATACGGTCATAAATTTTGACCTAATTGTTCGGTTTCTTACGCTAATCGGATTGTCCAGGCTTTTGGTTCCCTATCCTGCTAATGCATAAGGTCTGATCTGGTTATGCACCAGTATCACTCCCTCTCTTATTTTTGATTTAGAGGTAGTTTTCGGTACGCATGTCAAGCTTCTTATTCTTGAATTACATTGAATCACACAGGGGATTCAATGGGGAAGAATCTGACTGGTAGTAACGGCAAGATTTGTTCTCCCCAGGGGAACGAGCACAGTATTTCATTTAAAGAATTTCTTCAAAAACTAGGGGTTGATGAAAACGGGCTGAGCGAGCAGGAAGCTGCCCGCAGGCTCAAAGAGTGCGGAGCCAATATTCTCGAAGAAACAGGGAAAGAGAGCATAATAAAGAAGTATCTCAGGCAATTCCGGAATTTTTTCTCCATCCTGTTGACTGTAGGATCTCTTCTGGCTTTCGTCGGAGAATATCTTGATCCCGGGAAGGGAAATCTGTATATAGGAATTGCTCTCGCAGTCGTCGTAGTTATCAACGGAACCTTTACATTTATTCAGGAATACCAGGCTGCGAAAACAATGGAAAGCTTTCGGCAGCTTCTTCCACCCCATGCCAGGGTTCTGAGGGAAGGAAAGGTAAGGGACGTTCTGGCATCGGAGCTTGTGGTAGGGGATATTATTCTTCTTGAGGAAGGAAACAAAGTTCCTGCTGATGGGCGTTTGATTGAAACCAATGCTCTGAAAGTGGACAACTCGGCTATTACCGGCGAATCCGAACCTCAGCTTCGATCTCTTGAATGCACTCATCCAAACATGCTGGAGTGCAGAAACATGGTTTTTTCAGGGACTCTGGTACAGAGTGGGAATGGAAAAGCTGTCATTTTCGGGACGGGACAGAATACCCAGATCGGAAGCCTTGCAACACTTACAGAACAGACTTTAGGCGTGGATACTCCTATCCGAAAAGAGCTCAATCATTTCATAAAGGTCATATCTGCAATTGCAATTTCCCTGGGAATAACCTTTTTTATACTTGCTTTTCTTCTTCAGGACGTTTTTCTTGCAAGCCTGATCTTTGCAATTGGAATTATCGTTGCCAATGTGCCCGAAGGGCTTTTACCTACAGTTACTCTTGCCCTGAGCCTTGCCTCCAGAAGAATGGCATCAAGGAATGCCCTTATAAAACAGCTTGAATCGGTAGAAACCCTGGGCTCTACAACGGTTATCTGTACGGACAAGACCGGTACCCTGACCCAGAATAGAATGGCAGTGAATTCCATCATGGTAGGTTTTGAGTGTCTCCTTCTCGAGAATCCTCTCAGCTCTAAAAAAAGGACTAAAGGGCAGGAGGCAGAAGGAAGTATAAACAAAACGGTTACGGGTACGCAGAAAGCTGTTACCAGTACAGACAAAGCTGTTGAAGAAAAAGCTGAAGATTCTGGAGCAGAAGGATTTTGTATTATAAATAAGCCTGTATGGGACCCTCAAAAATTACCATCTGTTTTCATAAGAGTTGCAGGGCTCTGCAATAATGCAAAGCTTCATGAGTCTCCTCCAGGGTATACCGGTGATCCGACCGAGGGGGCACTTCTCGTTTTTGCAAATAGCCTGGAAGATATAAAAAAACTCCAGAACGATTATCCAAGGCTGGAAGAGTTCCCCTTTGATTCGCTTACGAAAAGAATGGAAGTTATCTGCCGCACTCCTGAGGGAAAACTTGAAGTCTATCTCAAGGGGGCCCCGGAAGTAGTTGTGAAAATGTGCAGTTCAGCCCTGGTTCCAGGAGGAACTAAGACTATGGGTGAAGCTGAACAAAAAGAGCTTCTTGCCCGACACCTGAGGCTTGCAGGAAAAGGAGAACGTGTGATTGCCCTTGCATACAGGCAGGGAGAGGATCTAAGGGAGTACACCGGGGACTTTATTTTCCTGGGATTTATAGGAATTGTAGACCCTCCGCGTCCTGAGGCCAGAGATGCTATTGCAAAATGCCACGCCGCCGGGATCAAGGTTGTTATGATCACCGGGGATCATCCTGTCACTGCGGAATCAATTGCAAAGGATGTGGGACTTTCAGACTCAGGAAACCTTGAGATTATTACCGGAGACGAACTGAATATACTCTCGCGTACCGAGCTTGCTTCAAGATTGAAAAATCCGAGCATTGTCTTTGCACGTACTTCTCCTGTACAGAAGCTAAAAATCGTACAGCTTTTCCAGGCCGAGGGGGAGATCGTGACCATGACAGGCGACGGGGTCAACGATGCTCCTGCAATCAAGAATGCGGATATGGGAGTCGCTATGGGCAGCGGCACGGATGTGGCTCGCGAAGCTGCGGATATGGTACTTCTCGATGACAATTTCGCTACGATTGTAAATGCTGTCGAGGAGGGCAGGACCGTTTTTGATAATATTAAGAAATTCATTGTGTATATCCTTGCCAGCAATATTCCTGAGATCCTGCCTTTCATAGCCTTCGTCCTCTTTGCCCTGCCCCTTCCCATGCCCGTACAGCTTATCCTGGCAATTGATCTGGGTACGGATATGTTGCCTGCAATTGCTCTGGGAAAAGAAAAAGGGGAAGGGGATATTATGAAAAGACCTCCCAGATCGAGAGAAGAAAAGTTGTTAACACCCCAGCTGCTCCTTACGGCTTATGCAGTAAAAGGCCCTGTAGAAGCTCTTGCAGGCTTCTTCTGCTATTTTGCCGTACTTTTTGAAGGAGGCTGGAGCTTTGGCGAGCAGCTTGCAAACAACAACCCCCTTTATATGCAGTCAATAACTGCTTTCTTTTCAGCAGTGGTTATCTGTCAGATAGCGAATGTTTTTACCTCGCGAACCCGGTGCCAGTCAGTTTTTACAGCGGGTCTGTTCAGCAATCCCATGGTTCTGGTAGGAATTGCAAGTGAACTCCTGATTCTGGCATTTATTATCTGGAATCCGTCCGCAAATCTTATTTTCAATACTTCCCCCCTGGACCTCAGATATTTACTGTTTGCTGTTCCTTTTGCAATTTTACTGCTTGGAATCGATGAGTTAAGAAAATACCTGCTGAGAAGGAATGTAGGCTGGGCAACCAGATTCTTTAAATGGTAAGTCAAACAGTAGCCTGAGATGAGCTGAATAGTACTATTAAAGTAGCATTACTCAGTGTGGTATTCAAACGCAGAAAAAGTGGAAGGATATTTAAGCGACGGTTTAAACAGTAAATGGTTTTTTTGTGGAAATATCCTGTCACGAGCCTTATTTTTATCTTTTCAAAGTTAATGTCACTTTATTCATATTTACTAATTAAGCTTCTTTTAATGGTGAGTACTCGGGAAGATTCTAATTGACAAAAGAGAAGCCATTATACCGTTATTTTAAACTCAGAAAATTACTTTTTCATACAAAGAAATTACTTTGTCATGACTGCTTGTAGAAAACTTTTATATAGATTCCAATTTAATTTTATCTGTTAGTATTATCTTATAAACTTCCCTGCAGATCCCGACCCAGACCTGCCTACAGGCTTAATTAACCCGAAGCCCATCATCGAGCTTAAACTATGAACGTTAGTAGAAAGATCCTTGTTATTATCTATATCATCTTTGCTCTTCTCATCTCAGTTGTTATTTTTGCATCCCAGAGCATTCTCTATTCAAGTTTTTCCGATTTGCAGGAAAAAGAGGCAACTGACAATGTAGAAAAGGTAGAGAACATAATTGATTTTCAGATTCTGCATCTTGAGGAAATTAATTCTGCTCTTTCTTCAAGACAGGATGTCAGGAATTTAATGTTCAATCAGCATCCTCAAAGTTTCAGTGAAACTGCGTTCGGTGACATCCTTTCCGTCAGTGGGTGTGACTTTATTTTTCTGGTGAATAGTTCAGGGTATATTGTATATTCCGAAGTTTCGGATTCGGGGGTTTCTACTAATGCTTCCACTCTTCCCGAAGTACGTCGGGGGATCGGTGACGGGAGTTTACTCTGTAAGGGATCTGAAACTCCTTTAAAAGGGTTATTCCTGCTGGAAAACGGCCCTGCAGTCATTTCCAATCAGCCTGTGCTGGCTGCACCCGGGAATAAAGAAATCTCAGGTACAGTCATCCTTGGAAAAAAACTTGATTCAAGCTTCATCGAATCCGTCCAGGAAAGTACAGGAAGTACGGTTACGCTTTACAGTTTTAACAACATGCCACCTGATTTTCGGCAGGCTCTTTTTGAAAGTAAGAATCCGAATTTCATGTATGCCGCAACCGGAGATCGGGTTACCGGCTATTCCGTTCTTAGAGACATTTCCGGAAATCCGACTATTGTAGTCCAGACTGATGCAGCCAGCAATATCTATGCCGAGGGCCAGAAGTCTCTCCGATACATGGTGTTTTTCCTTTTATTCGCAGGCCTTATGATTGGGGCTAGCTGTAAATTTCTTCTTGACAGGGAAGTGGCATCCCGAATAGTTGCAATTAATAATTTCGTGGAAAAGGTGAGAATAAATGAGAATTTCTCCGAACGATTTTCTATTGACGGGGATGATGAACTCTCAAGGCTGTCCGAAGGAATAAACCAGACGCTCGACCGCCTGAGAATGACTTCTGATGAATTTAAAACTCAGGAACATGAAAAAAAGGTAATTCTGGACTCTCTTACTGAACTCGTAGTCTTTATGGATTCCGAACTTAGAATAATCTGGTTGAATAAAGCAGCTCTTGATCACGTGGGTATGAAACTTGACGACGCCATCGGGCGGCGTTATCAAGATATATATATACTATATAAAGAGAAGTCGGGCAAGTCTCCTGTACTGAAAGTACTGGAATCCGGGAATGAAGAGTTCGGGGAGGTAGTTACACAGGACGGGAAAATCTGGACTGTCAGTGCAATTCCTATAAAGAATGAGAATGGCAGGATTACCGGGGTTCTGAAAACAGGTCTCGATATCACTGCACACAGGCGCTCGGAAGAAAAACTACTTCAGGCAAAACTGGAAGCTGAAGAAGCCAATAATTCCAAGAGTGAATTTCTCGCAAATATGAGTCATGAATTGCGAACACCTCTGAATTCCATTATAGGATTTTCGGATATCCTCCTTGAGAGGGTCTTTGGGGAGCTTAATGAGAAGCAATTCCGATACGTAAACAATATCTCTACGAGTGGGAAGCATTTGCTCGTACTTATAAACGATATCCTTGACCTCTCAAAAGTAGAAGCCGGGAGAATGGACCTCCACTACAGTGAATTTTCGATTATTTCCGTTTTTGAAGAAGTCAGAGCCGTTCTCTCTCCTCTTGCGCAGGTAAAAGCTCTTGAAGTAACTTTTAATGTAGAATCCGACTTTACGACACTTGAAGCCGACAGAGGCCGCCTGATTCAAATTCTTTACAACCTTGTAAGCAATGCAATCAAATTTACCCCAAACGGTGGAAAAGTCTCGATCTATTGCAAAAAAAGCGGAAATAGGGCGCTTATTTCTGTCATAGATACCGGTATAGGCATTTCTGCTGAAGACCAGGTAAAACTTTTCCAGCCCTTTACCCAGCTCGATGCGTCGGCAACCAGGCAGTATTGCGGCACAGGGCTTGGGCTTGCTCTTGTCAAGAAAATCGTGAACCTGCATCAGGGAGACATCTGGGTTGAGAGCGACCCTGGGAAGGGCAGTAACTTTACCTTTGCAGTCCCTCTCAGGAAACCGTTAGAGCTCAGGAAAGCCAGCGAGATGGGACTCGAAGATGTAATCATAGAATTCGAAATGAACAAAGCAGCAGCACTTTCGGTAAAAGAAAATGTCGAGGATCTGCGGGAAGAAATCGAGCTTCCCGAAGTCTATCTACCTGAAAAGATAGATACTAAACAGGAGCTTGTTCTGATAGTTGATGATGACAAAAGTTCCAGCGAACTTCTTTCCGTTATCCTTAAGGGCGCCGGGTATAGGGTAGCTCTACTTTATAGCGGAAAAAGCGTTTTGAAGGTTGCAAAGAACCTGAAACCTGACATCATTACCCTGGACGTCTTCCTGCCTGACACTAATGGCTGGCTTGTTCTGAGGCAGCTAAAGAATGACCCTCACACGGCTTCTATACCGGTACTTATCATTTCCATGACCAATAATAATGAGCTTGGAATTGCTCTTGGAGCAACATACTCCTTTACGAAACCAATAAAAAGAATTGAACTGGTAACTTCTCTCAAAGAAATTACGGGGAAGTTCCGGTTCGAATATCCTAAGATTCTTATCGTAGATGATGACGAGAATACTGTAGAACTACTAAGCTTAATGGTTGAGCCCGAGGGCTTTGAGGTTATCAAAGCTTACAGCGGGAGGGAAGGGTTGCAAAAGCTTTTCTCAGAGCAGCAGCCTGATATCCTGATTCTTGACCTCATGATGCCGGAAATCAGCGGATTTGATGTCATATCCAGCCTGAGGGCTGATGTGCGCACAAAAGATATTCCTCTTATTGTATGTACTTCCGGCGAGCTTACTGAGAAGAATCTCGAAGAATTGAACAGTGAGCTGAAAGGGCATCTTATTTCTATTATGAAAAAAGGCACTTTCGGAAGAAAAGAGTTAATTAATAGGATAAAACAATTAGCTATGCTGAAGAGGCGTAATGATGAAGAAAATCCTGATTGTCGAAGATAATCCCATGAATATGGAACTGATTCTGGACCTTCTGGAATTCTATGGACATAACGTAACTAAAGCCGAGGATGGGATAAAGGCTCTTGAGCGCCTTGCTCAAAAAAAATTCGATATTATTCTGCTGGATATGCAGCTTCCGAAGATGGACGGGCTTGAGGTTCTCGATCGAATTAAGAAAAATCCTTCTACTGCGGATATCCCTGTGATAGCGGTTACGGCCCATGCTATGAAAGGCAGTGAGGAACATTTCATAGAAATGGGCTGCGTGGACTATGTCTCCAAACCCATAGATATCCACAGATTCAGGGCTCTGATCGATAAATATCTGGAAGAAGACTCATCCTGACTTCATAAAGGTAGTTATAATTTCTCCAGCAGTGTGGACAGGTCTTTATAGTGCAAAAATAGTTCTTCGCACCATTTGAGTGCACTCTCGTCAAAGCTCATAAGGCGTTGATGGTCGAACTTTCCTTTTTTGTCGAAAAGCACAAGCGAGCAGAAACGCTCTGTCACTACATTTTTGAGGGTTACGTTTTTGTCACAGATGTAAATCTGAACATTTTCTGATTCCACAAGAGATTTCAGATCCTCATAGTAATCCTTTTTCATCCTGTCATAAACGGGTTCTGTCAGGATAAGACATATTTCAGCTCCTTTTCTTGCAAGTTCCGAGTACATTTCAACATGAAGAGGATTGAAATATGAAAGGAACATTTTTACGTGCCTTGACTCCAGGAGATTATTTTTAAAATCTTCAGGTACTTCAAAAAGCCGGTTAAGGTCGGCTTCAAGCATGAAATAGTTACCCAGCTCATCAATCCTGTTAAGGAGGGACTCGGGAATTGCGGTAAAGTCATGGTTTGTCCAGTAATCGTAGTTCTCCTCAAAAACCCTTACGGTATTAAGCAGAGGCTCCATCTTTTCGACTACTATCTCTCCCATCTCCGAGAGCTTATAGGTATTTCTATCATCCTGTAATATCAGGCGTCCTTCTTTTAATTTTTTGATCTGGGGCATTATCGATGTCGAGTTGACGTTGAGGGCTGTTTTTATTTCGTCTCCAGTTTTAGGCCCCTCTTCCAGCAGGAGCAATACATCCTTCCTTTTTTCTGAAAGAAATGCCAGATCAATAAGTGATATTTTCATTTTGTTCCATCTCCCCGGGAAATTTTTAAGTATAGAAGAGATAATTCTCCTTTATTTCTTTTCAGAAAGCAGTCTGAGTTGGCGAAGATCTTTCTTCCTCCAGAAGAACTTCGAAGAAACTTCTCGCAACATATTGCGCTACTTTTCAATTGATCCTTTATATTTTTTTCCAAAATGCATTTATTTTCTTTAAGTTAAATGCTTTTTCTGGCTTTTTCCTTATTTTTGTTTTATCTTTTTAAGGGGTCTTTTAACCTGTTTCTCTTTTCTTTATTCCGAGACTTTTATCCTGAAGTCGCTTTCAAGCTCGTTTTCGACCTTATCGGTCTTTCTCACGGCTTCTCCTTTTTTGAGCTCATTCTCTCCCGAAAGGTAAATTTAATAAACTCTGACTTTGAATTTTTTAGCAGCAGGATTTTGCTGCCTTCACACCGCCTTCTGAAAAGTCTCTGATTCTGCTGGTAAAGATAGGGCAGTATTCACATTTTTAGGTTAAACTTTTCAGGGTATCTTTTCAGAGTAAGCCTTTTTAAGGTATTTTTCTGGGAACAGGCTTTCTGGAGGCATCCCGTAAGTTTCCAGTTTCTGCTCATGAATTCATTCGGATTTTCGTTCTCGAATGCATCACTTCCGGAAATAAGACGCAACGCACGCGGAATAATATTTCTTCTTATTTATAATTTTCTCACTATCTTTACTGGTTTCCGAAATGTACCAATACGAGGTAAAAAGAGATTTACCTGAGCCTGATATTTGGAAAACTTTTTAGAAAAAAGTTTTAGAATCAGGTAGATTATCCTGAGGCCTTTTTTACCAGGGCAAAGATGCCACGCAGGATTTCTTTAGGGGAGGGAGGGTTTCCAGGGATTTTCATATCCACAGGCAGGATTTTGTCAACTCCTCCAAGTACGGCATAAGAACCCTTATAAATCCCTCCATCGCAGGCGTCGTCTCCTGCTGCGATCACGAACTTCGGGGAGGGCATGGCTTCATAGGTTTTTAGAACGGCTTCGGCCATATTCAGGGTGACTGCGCCTGTGACCAGCAGGACATCAGCATGCCTCGGGGAAGCCACAAAAGAAATCCCGAACCTTTCAACATCATAATGCGGGTTTCCCAGGTTTGAAATCTCAATCTCTGTTGAGTTGTCGCTGCCTGAATCCAGTTCGCGGATTGCAAGGCTGTGCCCGAAAACCTGGTTGACTTCCGCTTTCAATTCGGAGCCAAGAGCTTCAAGTTCGGTATCGGAAAACTTAAATTTCTCCGTTACTTTCGAACGGAAGACATACGTAAGTGGGTTTACCATTTATTTCACCTCAGAGGTCCGTTCCTGCATAGGAAAGGTTAAGGCTCTTGTTGATCAGGGGAAAATCCGGAACAATATTCCCGAGCACTGCATGTTCTATAGCCTGCCAGTTGCAGAAAGATGCGGTACGCACCTTGTAGCGGTCGATTACCCCACCTCTCACATAGACCCAGTGCAGGTTCTGGCCCCGTGCGGCTTCAACCATTGAGAGGGCGTACCCGTCCGGAATATTCGAAATTGCAAACCCGGTTACTTCGGCGACGGTCGGGCCGTCAGGGACTGATATTATAAGCTTCTGTATCAGGGAGGCTGAATTAAGAACTTCCGCAGCTTTAACTTCAAAGCGGGAAAGGACGTCTCCTGCGGTTTTGGTCATTCTTTTCGGAGGTTCGTCTTTATATATGCCGTAGGGATGGTCAAGCCGGACATCATAAGAAGCCCCGGCAGCCCTGGCAATGGGGCCTGTAAGATTAAGCGGAGTAATCAGTTTCTTTTTCAAAACCCCGGTCGTTGAAAATCTGTCAATAAGGGATGAGGAAGCATGGACAGCCGTAATCGCGGATTCAAACTGTGATACAAATGTTTTTAAATAAAAGGCGAGCTTTGAAAGGGCCTCGCCTGAAATCTCCTTTTTTACCCCTCCTAAATCTATAGCGCCTCTCATAAATCGGGAGCCTGTGAGAAGCTCATTTTGCCTGAAAAGATTTTCACGGAGTATAATGAAAGGCGTTGTCATTCTTGGGAATCCTATATCAGTAATCATGCCTGAGAGATCGCCCATATGCGAGTAGATGCGTTCAAGCTCCAGGAGAATCGCTCTTAAGTAGCTGGCCCTGGGCGGAACCTCGATTCCAGCAATTTTTTCTACGGCCGTGCAAAAGGCAACGGCATTGGCAACGGTTTCGTCTCCACTTATGGCTTCGGCAATCGGGACACAGGCAGAGGGTTTTTTTCCCTCGGCAAGTTTTTCGATTCCTCGGTGTTTATAAAAGAGCCGGATTTCGAGATTTAAAATGGGTTCTCCAATAACGCTGAACCTGAAATGGCCAGGCTCAATTATTCCTGCATGGACAGGCCCTACCGGGATCTGATATACGCCTTCGCCCTCCATCTGCTTGAAATGATACGTTTCTTTCGGGTTCTGGACAGCTTGGATTTTCCAATTTTTAAAGGATTTCAGGAGAGGATGAAAGCCTTCAGGATATGCCTCATGTAAAAAGAGCCTCCTTTTGTCAAAGGCATCCGTAAATTCTATCCCGAATCCATCCCGGATTTCCCGCTCATACCAGCAGGCGGACGGAAAAACCGTGGCAATCGATGTAGTTTCTTTCCTGGCATTCCGCATAAACGCAAATATGCCACTAAAACCGTTAAGCCTGAAAACATAAAAGAGGGTAAAACCGGGGCTATCCTCAAAATTCTGGACGCAGAACAGGCTTATCAGCACAAAGCCCTTCTCAGAGAGTACAGGCACGGTTTTTAAAAACTCTTTTTCTCCCAGGGGAATATAAAATTCATTGTTTTTTCCCCTCCTGATTTGCGGCTCTTTGCCTGAAACGTCAATTATTAAATCCGTAGCATATCGGGTTGCCAGAACCGCAGGATTCACTGGAATCTGGCAATTCTCTTTTAATTTCGGGCCTGCCGGGATCAGGGAATTAGCTGTGTTTTTGTTTGAATTCATATTCTCTTTGCCTCCTATTTACAGGTATCCAAGCTCCTGCACGATTTCGTTCAACAGGTTTTCCAGAGATTCTGGAAAGAAAACCCCGAGTGCCAGAATCATGAAAATAATGGATAAAATTGGGAATTTCATACCGCGCCTGACTACATACGGAGTAAGCGGGGTTTCCAGCCCTTCGGGCCCAGCCTCTTTCGAACTCCGGGTAAATGCCTCGATTAAAAACCTTGCAAATGCAGCTGATGCAATGACCAGCAGGAGAAGAACTGCAAAGACAAGAGGTTTCGAAAATCCGAATGCTTCTAGCAGGATAAAGAGTTTGGCCGAAAAGATCGGGAAAGGAGGCATTCCTATGATTGCAAAGCTCCCAATAACAAATCCCCAGCCTGCAATGGGCTGGAGCGAAAAAACATCTCTGATGTCCTGGATCAGGTTGCTTTCGTATTGCCTGTGCAGAATGCCTGCCGAAAAGAAGAGTGAGGCTTTGGTCAGCGAGTGGGCAAGGACGTAAAAAAGCGTCCAGAAGAGGGCAAAAGGCGTTCCAACCCCTATTCCTATGAGAAGAATGCCCATATGTTCCACACTTGAAAAAGCAATCAGCATCTTCAGGTTCTTCTGCAAGAGCATATTCAGGACCGCAACTGCTACCGTAAGCAGCCCAAAGCCCATAAGGAACTGAGATGCCATATCTTCGGCCTGCGTCTGCCTGATAACCGCGTACATCCTCAAAATCCCATACATGCCTATATTTAACAGGACACCGGATAAAATGGCGCTTACTGCTGAAGGGGCTTTTGAGTGGGCATCCGGAAGCCAGGTATGAAAGGGGAAAATCCCGGATTTTGCTGCAAACCCGATAAAGAGAAACACAAAACTTGCAGTCAGCATTTTAGGAGACAGAAGGGCTGCATTTTCAACCAGCACGGTCCAGTTCAGGGTGCCGCTGCCCAGCACTTCCCCGGAGAGCGTGTATAGAAAAATCAGCCCTATGAATGAAAAAAGCATGGCTCCCGATGCTATGAAGATATACTTGATGGCAGCGTCGATGTTTTCTTTAGCAGACAGGATTGCCACAAGCGCGGCTGAAAAGACTGTTGTCAGCTCGGCAAAGATCCAGAATAGGGCAAGGTTATCCGAAAAGAAAGCCAGGGTAGCGGTCGTAAGCAGGAGGCTGAAAACCATATAAAAGATTTTCAGGTTATTCCGGTGCAGTTCCTGGGCCTGCATCAGGCTTTCGACATAACCGTTTGCATAGACCGAAGCCAGGAAGAACAATAAAGCCGCAATCAGAACTTCATAGATACTGAGATGATCCACATAGAAATACTTGCTTCCGGCCTCAAAAGCCGGGACTGCGGTAGTGAACAGCGCATAAAGCCCTATTGCAAGAAATGCAAGGGTGTGCAGAATGCAGAAAGCATTCATTGCCCTGTGAGACTTTGAAAGCAGGATAAGGGCAAGAGCTATGGCTCCTGCTGCCAGATAACTGAATATGATCATTAATCTTCCCCTCCTGACCAGATTTTGAGTGTCTGGAGGCGCTGGTAGTATTCCTCACTCGTGGAATCGAGACCTATTGCGAGGATAGTTATTAACAGTACAAGGATCATCAGGTCTATCACGATCAGGATTTCTATAATGAAAGGAAGATCCGCAACAAAGATTCCGAAGAGCAGGACCCCGTTCTCCATTGTCAGGTATCCTATAACCTTCGTAATCACTTTTCTGCGGCTGAATATCACAAGCATACCCATAAGAGTCAGGGATAAGCCTATAACAGCCCCTATGAAAAACAACTTGCCCAGAATAAACTCATTGAAAAAGCCTGAGAGGAAGACATAAGCAAGCAGGATCAGGCCCATGCTAACAAGGAGGGACGCTGTTGGCTCCAGGTAATTAAACTTCAGGTCCCGGCTGATTTTGATTTTTTCCCCTATCAGGTTTATAAAGATGGGAATTAACAGCACTTTGCTCACAAGTGTGAGGGCTGCGATCGCAAGCAGTGTCCTGTTCCCCTCGATAAAGTAAAGGGACGAAGCGATCAGGACGAGCAGCAGGGACTGAACAGCATATACGGTCAGCAGCGAAGCAATATTCCTTGTGGAAAGGATAAAGGCTGCCGTGATCAGCACAAAGACAAAGAGGATCCTTACCATGTCTTCGAGGAATGCCGGATCTGCCAGGAAGGAAGATATCATGCAAACACCTCCATCAGTATGGTAAGTGCGGAAAAGAAAAATGCCATCATATAGAATCCGGGCAGCCTGAAAAGCCGCATTTTTGCAATGGAAGATTCAAAAAGACCTATTAACCCTGCAAGCAAGCTGGCCTTTACAAGGAAATAGAGGCATGAAACCACAAAGCCTGCGAAGGTAAGCTCGGTTGCAAGCCCCCAGGGAGCCAGGATGTTTATCAGAACTGCCATCAGGATTGTCTGTTTAATGGCATGGGCAAGCTCTATTAAAGCCAGGTTTTTCCCGGACTGCTCCAGAATCATGGCTTCGTTGATCATTGTAAGTTCAAGATGTGTTGCCGGGTTGTCCACGGGAATCCTTCCGGTTTCCACTATAATGATGATAAAGAGGGAAATGGAAATAAGGGTCAGGGTCGGGCTTTCCGGGATTGCGGACCCGGCAGTTATTGCAAACATCTCATGAAAGTTTACGGTTCTTAACACGTATGCAAGCGCAGCAAAAGCTATAATCATTGTAGGTTCAATCACAGCCGAGAGACTCATCAGGCGGGAACTGCCCATGCCCCCGAAAGTGCTGCCCGCATCAAGCCCGCAGAGTGCCGTAAAAAAACGCTCTATTGCGAGCAGGTAAAGGAAGACTATTATGTTTCCGATTCCTGCAGGGGCATCGGGGATGAAGACGATCGGGACAAACAGTGTGGCCAGGAGAAGGACTCCCAGGTTGAGATAGGGAGTAATCCTCATAATCCCTGAGGAATTGGGCGAGTACACAACTTCCTTTTGCATTAGCTTGCGCAAATCGAAATAGCTCTGCAGGAGACTCGGGCCTTTTCTTCCCTGGGCATATGCCTTGACCTTTTTGATCAGGCTCATAAAGAGCGGTGAGACCAGCAGGACAAAGCCCGTGTTCAGCAGGGCGAATAAGAGGAATGAAGCATTCATGCGAAATACCTCGTAAATGTCATCAGTGTTAGTACTGCAATAAAAACGTAAAGTACATAGGTATCCAGCTTCCCATTCTGCATTCTGGAGACCTGGGAAGAGACCAGGCTGACTGCATAGGCTACTGGAAGATAAAGACGTTCCTCAAAGAATTTAATAAGGTGGATCCTGGCAGTCCCGTCCTTAAAAATGCTTTCCTTTGTATCTGAATACGTCCTGGTACTGGAGATCTCGGTCCTGTAAATCTTTTTGAAAATGAATACAAGAGGCTCCGAAAAGCCTGCGGAGCTATATTCCATTGTGGGATGCTGGGCCAGAATTCCGCAGCCCCAGGTTTCTTTGCTTATCCTCGGGCTTTTCGAAGGACCGGAATTGCGAACTGCAAGCCATACAAGCCCGCAGGCGGCTGCAAGAATCAGCCCGAGAAGCAGCATGTCCGGAATCCCCAGGTCAAAGCCGAGCAGAGCCAGAATCCTGGATGAAAACAACCCTGAAAGGATGCAGAGAGCTGCAGGTACAGCTTCTCCGAGTAGCATGGGTTTCGGGACTTCGGCGGCTTCCTTTGCGCATTTCGTTCTCGGAAGGGCAAGGAAAGTAATTCCGAAAAGCTTTACAAAAAGCGCTGCTGCAAGCGCACTGGTAAGGGCAAAGACCGAGAGGGTAATAATTAGAAGCACCTTTAAAAGCGGGTCGGGAAGCGCTGAAGAGTAGAAATAAGCCTGAAAAAGCATCAGCTCACTTACAAAGCCGCTTGTTGGAGGAAGGCTGGCAATTGAGATCGAGCCTATCAGGAATAGAGCGGCGGTACGGGGCATACATTTTACAAGGTCTCCGAAAGCTTCGATGTTCCGTGTGCCAGTAGCATGAACCACTGAGCCTGCGCAGAGAAAGAGCAGACTTTTGAAAAGGGCGTGGTTAAAAGCGTGGAAACAGGCTCCTACAAGGCTTAACAGGGCAAGGGCCTCAAGTCCTTCCAGTTTAAATATCAGATACAGGCCAATTCCCATGAAAACTATACCGATATTTTCGATGCTGCTGTAAGCAAGCAGCCTTTTTATATCGCTCTCCTTGAGGGCGTAGATTACTCCCAATACGGCTGAGAGACTCCCTGCTATCAAGATTAGCGTACCCCACCAGAGTTCTGGGTTGGAGACCGAGAGTAAAAACCGCAGAAAACCGTAGATTGCAACTTTCAGCATGACGCCTGACATCAGGGCCGAAATGCTTGAGGGAGCTGCAGGATGAGCATAGGGCAGCCATTTGTGGAAGGGAACAAGCCCTGCTTTGATCCCGAAACCTGTAAAAAGGCAGAGGAAAGGCAAAGTCAGGATGCGTGCCGGGTAATCTAGCTGTCCGAACTCGGCAGAGCCGGTCAGCCTGAATAGACTTATAAAACCCATGAAAAGAAAAGCTGTACTCAGACTTGTCATTACAAAGTAGAAAAACCCCGCTTTTTTGTTTTCTTCCGAGGAATAATCGTGGAGTACAAGCATTAAGGAAGACAGGGACATTATTTCCCAGAAAACCAGGAAACCTACCATGTTTCCTGCGAGCACGACCATCAGCATAGCCAGGATAAAGAGATTTGTAAGGGCTGCCTGAAGGTCTTTTCTGGCTTCACTTTTAGCGTGTTCCACATATTCAATGGAATATATCGAAACGCCTGGCACAACAGCTGCGATAAGCAGAATAAAGCCTGCCGAAAGCCTATCTGCCGCCAGGGTAAAGTCCAGCCCTGGAAGGAATCCGAAGGCTGGAAAAACAGGCTCTTTTCCCGTATAAAGAACTATGCCTGCAAAAGCCAGAAACAGGATTGAAGAGATAAAAGATAGGCCGAAAGAAGCCTTTCTTGCGTTTTTACTGCGGCACAGAAGAGGCAGGGCAGTTCCGGATATAAGGGCTATAACAGCACCGTAAATGAAAGCTTCGAGCAAATTCATTCACTCCTTATTTTCGATCAAACCTTTTTTCAAAAGGTTTGGCCGTGTCCCGGCGGTCGAAATAAAGTCTGAAAATTGTATTTCAGTCCGAGCCGGGGATTGAAGCTCTTCAGCTCGTATCCCGCTTAAAAGGTAATTTTTGAAACTGTCCTTCTCATAAGAGATATTGAGAGTAATTCCATAGTTCGTATTTACATTCCACCGTAAACTTCGATTTCAAGAGTTTTTTATCCCGGAAACTTTTCGCCTAATACTCTCTAACATTATATAGGTTTACATTATAAACTTTTTTGTAAAAGTTGATACTTATCATTCGTTATATTTACACTCGAAAAATGACAATTGCCGAATGCCTCAGAAGTAAATAAAAAAGCTTTTTTTCCTGATGAAAGAGTAACACATTTACATTTTTTACGTCATGACTGAATATATATATTCTAGACATTTATAATGGTCTTAAGTGACAATCCTCTTCGAACAACAGTGGTCTTAGATGAGTAATAATCTTAGAAAAGTAATGATCTTAGATGACCATTATATATTTTGAGAAATCCCATGAAGTCTGCTACTCGCCCGAGTCCCACAAACTTTTAGAAAAAGGCTTGAACGCAAACCTTTTCAAAAAAGGTTTGATCGAAAACGGCTAACGCCTGTGACTGAGAAATACTTATAATCCCCAAGCCCTATCCGGCGTGATCAACCGGCGCAACGGTTGTGGCTCAACGGTTGCGTTTGTGCTCAAAAGGAATTCTTTGTAAAGCTAATTTACCCCCACTTTCGGGATTTTCAGTATTTAAGGTCACTGAGGTCTGTTAAGTGTAAAGATTTGTATTAAAACTCTATTTCCAGCTCTTTTACTCTTTCAAAACCCGGTACACCAGATGAACATATTTCTTTTCGACAATTTCATCTTTTAAAAGTTCAAGCCGGATTCCGCTCTTCTCGAGTGTCCTGAAAAGGTTTGTTCCTCTTCTGCCTGTAAGCTCAGGGGTGAGGATCAGGCTAATTTCTTCGACAAGCCCGTGATCGAGCAATATGCTGTTCAGCACTCCGCCGCTGTCCGAAACTACAAGTTCGAAACCATACTTTTCATTTGCAATTTCGAGTGCCTGTCGGATATTTACACGGTCTGCGCCGGTCCGGATGAAGTCATAGTTCCTCTCTTTCAGATAATTGATGTAAGCTTCAGGAGTCCTTTCCGAGACCAGGACAATTACATCTTTACTGTATTCGGAACGCCTGAACACATGCATTAGCCCTTCCAGGATCCCCCTTGAGTCCGCAATCAGCCAGTATGCCCTGGGGTCATCGGGCTGGATTTCAGGTTTCCGGAAGTCCGATTCTTCTTCAGGCGGAATTTTTTCGCAGAAAAACTGGGTTCCGGTTTTTGCAGTGTTTGAGCCGACTATCATGGCATCGGGCTGATAACTGCTCAGAATTTTGTAGTGAACGTCAAGGTTCGCTTCGAAGCCTGTAGTGGAGCCGTCGAGACTTATACTGTTGTGAATAACCAATTTCGGTAACATACTATCCCCTGAATTTTCCTTATTTCCCATATTGAATTTCCATTAATTTCTTTAATGCTGGGAAGTTACTTTAATTAAATGCCGAATGAGCTTTTGCTTCCATTAAAGCTTCCATTAAATATCGAATAAACTTATTCTATATTGGAATGTATTTAATCTGGATGCATACTGTGGAATTTCAAAGCGTATCAAAGTCTTTCTCAGAAAAGGATATCATTCAGGATATCTCGTTTTCAGTGAGGCAGGGTGAGATCTTCGGGCTTCTCGGGCCAAACGGGGCAGGAAAGACAACGCTTATCAGGCTTCTTCTTGACATTATCCGGCCGGACACCGGGGAAATACATGTCTTTGGGGGTCTCCTTAGCCCGGCTGTAAAGGATAGGATAGGATATCTTCCTGAAGAAAGGGGATTGTACAGGAAAACAGGACTTCTGGATATGCTGGTCTATCTTGCACAGCTTAAAGGCATTCCGAAAAAACAGGCTAATTTAAACGCCGAATCCCTTCTTAAATCCCTGGATTTATATCAATATAAAAACAAAAAAGTTGAAGAACTTTCCAAAGGCATGCAACAGCAGATCCAGTTTCTTTCCGCAATTATCCATGAGCCTGAACTTATAATCCTTGACGAGCCCTTTTCCGGGCTTGATCCAGTAAGTACGAAGGCCGTTAAGGCCAGAATCCTGGAACTCAGGGCCGCAGGAAAAACAGTAATCCTCTCCACGCACATGATGGAACAGGCTCAGACCCTCTGTAACAGGATTCTTATGCTCAATAAAGGCAGAAGAGTACTTTATGGCCCTGTGGATGATATCAGAAGGGAGCGTGGAAAAAACTCTCTGGTTGTAGAATTCGCAGAAAAAGAAGATTTGAATGTAATTCGGGAAATTTCCGGCATAAAGAAAGTAATAGAATCCGGAAAATCGGTTGAAATCTTTCCTGAGGAGGGAATAAACATACAGACCCTTCTTGAGGAACTTGTCCGGAGGGCAAATCTCCTGCGTTTTGAGCAGGCGCTTCCCTCCCTGAATGAAATCTTTATTGAGACTCTGGAGAGTGCTGCCAATGATTAATTTTCCCGGAAAAACCTTTATTGTTGCCAGGCACGAGTTCGTGAAAACCATAAAACGCAAAGAATTTCTTTTTATGACCTTTCTCTTCCCTCTCCTGCTTACGGGAATCAGTCTTCTTCCGGCAATATTCTCAGATATGACCCCGGCCGAAGACCAGAAAATAGGTTACATTGATGTGACCGGCGCCTTAGAATTTCCAGAATCAATTCGAAGTGAAGGTCTTTCTCTGGGATCTTCCGAGGCAAGAACCTCAGTTATGGAATTTGTAATGTACAGGGAAACTTCCGATGCAAGGCAGTCCTTACAGGCAGGCCGGATCTCTTCCTATGTTATTATCCCTGGAGACTTTCTTGAGACCGGAACAATAGAACTATATAGCCTTGAAAAAGAGGCGCCTGTGCCAAATATCGAACTGTCTGCCGAACTTTCAGATATTGTTATAACCTCCCTCCTTAAGGACAAGGTGGATGAGCCGATTATCAACAGGGTCCGGGATCCAGTTAACATAAAGTTTTATAATATCGGAGAGAGTGGAGAATTTTCTGAGCAGGGAATTGCCGAAATCTTTGCCAGCTTTGGCCTTCCTATCCTTACAGCTTTTCTCCTGCTCTTCAGTATTTTTTCATCGTCTGGCTTTCTGCTTCGCGGCGTTGCCGAGGAGAAAGAGAACAGAATAATAGAGATTCTGCTTTCTTCCGCAACCCCTTCCGAAATCCTTACAGGCAAGATCCTTGGCCTTGGCACAGTTGGCCTTTTGCAGATTGTTGTCTGGTTTGCGGCAATCGCGCTCGGGAGCGGGTATGCCCTTCCTGTAAAAATCGACCCTGTTACTCTCTTCCTCGCTCTTATTTATTTCGTGCTGGGCTTCCTCTTTTTTGCCAGTATGATGGCAGGAATAGGGGCAGTGACCAGCTCTCTACAGGAAAGCCAGCAGATTGCGGGAATTTTCACGTTTGCAGCCGCATCTCCTCTTATATTCATGCAGATGATCCTTACAGACCCGGACAGTTCATTTTCAGTCTTTCTGTCCCTCTTTCCTCTTACCTCGCCTGTAGCCATGCTCGCCAGAATGGGAGCGTCATCTGTGCCTGATTACCAGATTCTTGCCAGCATTTCCATTCTGTTCGTTTCGGTTCATGGGGTGATCCTGCTCTCCAGCCGGCTTTTCAGGGCTTACCTGCTGATGTACGGGAAAAGGCCCGGACTACGGGAAATTCTGAAAAATCTCAGGGCAGGATCCAGATAAAGGGAAGATAAACACAGAAGATAACATAGTATTTTGATTGGCACGTAAGACTTTTAATTTGATTAAAAGGACTTTTAAGTACCTGATCTTCACCCCGAAGCCGAAGAATAAAGCTGTTTCCTATGGGGGAATTCTTGGATATCGGAGTAACAAAAGCTTCCATTGCAGGTAAACAAAGGCATTCTATTGTTAAATACAGGGACTGGTTAAATAAATTAAAATTCTATCGCTGGTATTTTATAATATTAAGTATATAGTTATAATTGGTTCATAAGGGAGTCTGTGGAATGGAGCAAATACCGGACAGCTTGAAAACTGATCCAGCAATAAACTTCATGGCATAGAACAAACCCTGTGAACCACCTAACTGACTTTTCAATTCGATGCTTAAATCTATGAATATTGCTTTTCTCAGGCTTTTACTTCTATCCTCAGGTTTTCGTTTCTTCTATGAATCCGGTATTTCGTTTCTTCTATGAAGCCGGTAGTCTCTCGATTTCTACAGCGATTTCGTTGCTTTGCCCTGGAGAATTTCAAAGCTTATGATAGTTCCGCTTGAATGCAGACTGGAGCGATATAATTCACCACCTGGAGAGCAATGCTCTCAAGGAAGTTTTGGATACTCCAGGGAATTTTCTCCAGGGTATGGGAGGCGAAGTTCAGGCTACCTACAACCTCTCCTCTGTACTTCAGAGGGATTATGGCAACAGCCTTTATTCCTTCTTTCTTTATTGCGTCAGCCATTACATCGGAGTAGAACTCCAGTGAGTATATGGGCTTTTCAATTGAGATTTGCCTTGCCTCCAGAGAATCTGCTTTATATCTGGAAATTTTTTCCCTGAACTCGGGAGAAATTCCCCTGTATGCGACCAGGTTTATCTGGTCCAGGAGTTCGTCCTTGAGGTAGATAGCCCCTGCATCGAGTCCGTTTATTTGAAGACAGGAATCAAGAACCCGGTCGAGTATCGTCTGGAGATGCCAGGTGATGCTCAGTTCCTTTCCAAGTTCTCGCTGGATCTCAAGCATTTTCTGGGCTTCTTTTCTTTCGGTAATATCAACTACAAGCCCCTGAAAATGGGTTGCTTTTCCTTCCCTGTCTCTCTGGATAAAGGTTTTCTCATCTACCCAGAGCATTTTTCCGTCCCCAGTAAAAATCCTGTATTCAACGTCAAAAGAATCCTGTTTTTCTGCGATATTGCGTTTGAGGGTCTCAGTGACTGAGCCGATATCATCCCTGTGAATAATGCTTTTGTAGGGGACTTTCCCTGAAGTAAAATCTTCTACCGTATACCCGAACTGAGCCACATTTTCTGAAACGTACACAATTGGCAGGTTTTCTTTGTTCTCCCACAAAAAAGCCACTGTCTGACTGTTGTTGATTATAGTTCTCAACAGCTTCTGAGTTTTTAAAGACTTTCGGAGGGCTTCTTCGCTCTCCTTCCTCTCAGTTATGTCGAGCACAAGCCCCTGTAAGTAAGTCACTTCTCTGTCAGGACCCCGCTGGATAAATGCCCTTTCGTTTACCCAGTGGAGGTCGCCTGCTTTTGTAAAGATCCTGTACTCTACATTGAAGTCAACTTCACCTCTCCGGATACGCTCTTTAAGTGAATCCTCAACTCTCTTCAGGTCATCGGGATGGATGATATCCCCATACAGGACCCTGCCTGAAATAAAGTCCTCCACTGTATACCCAAACTGGACCACATTTTCAGAAACAAACTCTGAAGGCCATTTTTCTTCATTTCTCCAGAGAAATACCACTGCAGGACTGTTATTTACTACGGTCCTGATTATTTCCTGCATCTCAAGGACAGAAAGTAAATCAACAATTCCTATTGCCGCAATGACCTTTCCGTCCTCTGAGAAAATGGGAGAGACAGCTACATTCCTGCCCAGATACGTGCCTTCTTTGGGCACTTTACGTATAGTCTTGCCGGTCCTGAGTACCTCTTCGAGTACAGGGCCTGTGTAATCCCTGTCAAGGATTCTCCCTTTTTCCAGGCGAAGTCCTTTTCGCTTTAGACTGCGAATGGTCGTAGGAAGTCCAATGACCGAATGTATTGAGACTGCTAGTGCTTCAAGGTCTTCGGGCCCTGAATCTTCTGAGATAGTTAGGGAAGTAATTT
>CAZSVY010000284.1:0-21073 GCA_964610495.1 uncultured Methanosarcinales archaeon | reverse complement strand
ATAACAGGTACTGTGAGCTGGACGTAACCGATCTCGTAAAAGAGTATGTCAGCGGCAAATCTGCAAACACGGGTTTCCTGATAAAAGCCCGCGATGAAAGTGATAATTACATCGCCTTCCATAGTGCTGACTGCGGAAACGTGAGCCAGGTTCCAAAACTGAATCTGGTATACAGTTAAGGTTTGTACTCTCAAAGGAGATTTCCATTACCTCCGGTCTGAGAAGAAGGCTCTAAGTGCCGGATGTTTTGGACGTCTCCACTTTATCAGGTAGAAGTACACAAATTCTAAGACTTCCAATAAGCAAAATTTTTTTAGCAGTAAGGCAGGAAATACTAGTTTTCCGATTCCCTTCTCGGGCTAATCTTTTTTGGATCTGAAGCTCGTTAGTCCTTTTGAAAATTTATCTTTAGATCCGGGCACGTTCTACGCTTTTGCCTACTTAATGAAACATTTCTAACTCTATTTCTTACTTTACCAGTACTTTACGTTCCCATGCCCTGGGTTCTCTTTATTTTATTTATCGGTTTTTAAAAGCTGGCATTTAGACACGTATCAAACTTCTATAAAAATTTATCCAAACACAAAGGCTTTTATCTTTTGTAGAAATCTTTTAGTGGGGTTAGTTGGAGCCTGGTTTTGTTGAAAAGAAAGTTGTAGAAATAAACTTAAAGTTAACACTGAATATAAATATCATGTCTTCGAACTTCCTTATTTAAAATTAAAGGTATTTTGTATGAAAAAAACTATTATACGATGTTTATCAATAGAACCTCTACTGAAAGACTGAAATCTCAGCAAGATGACCAGCGTTTGAAAGGATTTAAATATGAGTTCTGGATAGTGAGTTGGGTCAAGTTGCGAGAGAAACTCTCGTAAAGTTATTTTCGTAAATTCTTCAATCAAAATTGTTAAAAACGGAATTCTTTTTAAGGTGATATGGTGTCATATCAAAAGTTTGCAAGAGATGTTGGTTTTATTGGAACAGTTCAGGTACTTACTAGCCTGGGCACTTTTTTTCTGCTTCCGATTATTACAAAAACTCTTGGAACATATGATTATGGCCTCTGGGCGCAGATCAATATTACAGTATCTCTCGTTTCTTCCCTCGCACTTATGGGTCTCTCTATGGGTTTTGTCAGGTTTTTATCTTCTGAAACCGAAAAAAAAATAATAAAAGAAGCCGTATATTCTATTCTCTTCTTTGTGACAATCTCCGGCTTTACGGCTTCTTTATTACTCTATATGTTTGCAGAACCTCTCGCAACCTTCGGTTTTAAGGACCCTGAAGCAACTTATTTTATCCAGGCAGGTTCCGCCTTAATTCTCCTGAATGTAATCGAATCAATATCTCTTTTTTATTTCAGAGTCTTCAGGCAGATTAAAAAATTCTCTTATTTTACTCTCTTTGAAACTTTTGGAAAGTTATTTTTTATCCTGATTCTTCTAAAAATGGGATACGGACTTTTAGGTGTGATAGTCGCAACCCTAATTGTACAGAGTTCCATCCTGTTAATTTCTCTTGTTATAATCGTATCACAAATAGGATTTTTTATTCCTAGATTTACTCATATAAAGGAGTACCTTCAATTTTCCCTTCCTTTAACTCCCAGCGCTCTTGTTAGATGGGTTACAGAATCAAGTGATAGATACCTGATAACCTATTTTCTTGGTCTTGGGAGTGTGGGTGTATATTCGGCAGCCTATTCCATAGGGAATCTTATCCAGCTTTTTGCAAGTCCTCTTCAACTTATTCTTCTTCCTGAACTTTCAAAATTGTTTGATGAAAACAAAATTGACCAGGTAAGGATCTATTTATCTCATTCATTGAGATATTTCCTTCTTATTACCATTCCAGCTGTCTTTGGTCTTTCTGCCCTTGCAAAGCCTCTTCTCGGGATCTTTACGACTCAAGACTTCCTTTCGGGCTGGCTTGTAATCCCAATTATTGCGCTTTCAGGTCTTTTGGCAGGAATTTTTCAAATCTTTGTCAATATAATGTTTCTTGTAAAAGAAACGAAATCTGCGACTTATATCAATATTATTGCTGCAGTTTCGAATGTACTGCTCAACCTTTTGCTTATACCTTCTATTGGCATTATCGGAGCGGCACTCTCGACCCTAATTTCTTATTTTTTAATGATTGTACTCTGTATCTACATATCTATGAAACATTTTATGTTTGATTATTATTATTATGACATCGCAAAAAGCATCTTCTCCTCTTTCGCGATGTACCTGTTTGTTTCTTGCTTCGTTATTTCAAACGTCTATGAACTTTTTGGAGTAGCAGCAATGGGAGCATTTGTCTATATCTTCGTAATGTTTATAATCGGCGGTTTCAACAAATGCGAACTTTCTGCTGTAAAAAAGTATACCCCTCCAAGACTATAATTATAGAAAACACTTCATGATAATCCATTTAAAAAATAAGATAACTTTAAAAAATAGTAGCACTATTAGGCAATTCGTTCAGGCAATTCGTTCCTATAATAATGTATTAGGCAATTCGTTCTTATAATAAGGTATTAGCCAGTGTAACTCGGCATTAACTCGAAAACTGACAGAAATCAAAATTCTATAACTTGGGAATATTCTATGATAAAGTCGAAACAGGACTATAAATATTATTTAGAAGCAGATAGGATAGCTTTAGGCAAAAAAAAGAAAAAACCGATGTTATTCTTTGATGAGGTATGGGTATTTCAGAGACTATTAAGAAAAGTTGAGTACTATAAAAATTGCAAATATTCCAGGTTCTACCGCCCTTACTATTATTACCTGTATCTAAAATTTCATCTATTAAGTTTATTCCTTGGTTTTCATATTAAGCCAAACGTTTTTGGTCCGGGGTTGTCTATAAGTCACCCAGGTACGATTGTTGTCAACGGACACGCAAGAGTAGGTGCGAACTGCAGGATACATGTATGCACAGTCATCGGAACTAAAGCCGGATATGAAGATGTGACGCCAAAAATTGGGAATAATGTTTACATTGGGCCTGGGGCAAAAATCTTTGGAGATATAGAAATTGCAGATGGAATAGTTATAGGAGCTAATTCAGTTGTAATGAGGTCGTTTACAGAACCGAATATAAGGATCGCAGGGGCTCCGGCTAGGAAAATAAACGATAAAGGCTCTGAGAAATTGGTTGCAAGAGCAACAGAAATCTTAAATAAGTCCTTAAAAAACTAATGATCCTATGATCTGTAAATGAGTGAGAGAAAATATCAAAAGTCTGAATTTCAGCCAGATGTATTTTCGTCCTTGCAATTTTCGTAATTACAGTCTCTTGACAGGGCAGGATTTAGAAGCTTTTGAAATGAGAGCCGTAATTTCTTGATAAGGGTGAGATATAGAATAAACTGGGAAATAGATTCCAAAAAATCTTCTAATTAATCTCTCCCAAGCAATGCTCTCGCCGTTTCCCTCACGCTTTTCTCCGATGTATAGACCGGCTTCCATCCCAAACTCTTCATTTTTTCAATCCCTAGCCTCATCCTTGGCACATCGCCTTTCCAGCCCCTGCTCCCTCCGGTATAGATAAATTCAACATTAGAAAGCCCCATCTCTTCTATAACAGCCTTTCCTATCTCTGTGGCACTGATAGTATCCTCGGAGCCAATATTGAAGATATTTACCTTTTCTTCGCTGTCCTCTATTAAAAACAATATCGCATCAACACATTCCGATACATGAAGGTAAGATTTTTCCTGCTTGCCATCGCCCAGGATGTCCAGCACATTGGGATTTTTCTGCAGTTTTTTTATAAAGTCGACCGTAATTCCATGTGTACTGCGTGGGCCAACGATATTTGCAAAGCGAAATATCCAGGCCTGCATATCGAAGATATGAGAATAAGACGTAATAAGAGCTTCACAGGCCAGTTTGGAGGCACCGTAAAGAGATATAGGAATAAGAGGGCCGTAATCTTCAGGAGTAGGCATAATACTCGCTTCCCCGTACACTGTCGAGGTGGAAGTAAATGCAATCTCTTTAATATTGTTTCTCCTCATAGCTTCCAGAAGATTGTAGGTTGCCAGAATATTCTGCTCCAGGTGAACTCTGGTATCCGAAGCTCCTAGCCTGACATCAGGATTTGCAGCCACGTGGCAAACAATATCAATGTTTTTACATGCTTTCTCTATCGCTTCCTGATTAAGAAGATCTCCTTTTATCAGGGTAAAGTCCGGGTTTTCAAGATGATGCTCTATAAATTCCGTTTTTCCTGAACTCAGGTTATCAAAAACAGTAACTCTGCTTCCTTTTTCTATAAAGCGGTCTACCAGATGGCTCCCTATAAAGCCGGCTCCACCTGTCACAAGTATTTTATTCTTTGCAGGCATGGAAAATTCTCCAGATAATCTTTCTTTCCATATTAACATTTTATAATATCTTGAAGTAATCAGAACTTGATTTTACCTCTTCTCTATATGAGGCTGGGTAAATAATGACGGAAAAATAAAGATATTATGACTGAACAAGTACTTTAATCCAACTGTAAGAATAACCTTTTTACAGAACCCCTTTTACCGGAGAGTTTATTTTGACTGTTAAAAAAGCGCTTATTCCGGCGGCCGGCCTTGGGACTCGTTTCCTGCCTGCCACCAAGTCAATGCCAAAAGAGATGCTTCCTATTATTGACACACCTGTGATCCAGTACGTTGTAGAGGAAGCCATTGCCTCGGGAATTGAGGATATTATCATTATTACAGGCAGGGGCAAACGGGCAATTGAGGACTATTTCGATGATTCTCCTGAACTCGAGATGCACCTCGCGAAAAAGCACAATACTGAACTTCTCAAGCTTGTCAGGGACGTTTCCTCCCTTGTGGATATTCACTATATCCGCCAGAAAGAACCCAACGGGCTTGGAGACGCAGTCCTCAGGGCAGAAAACCATATTGGAGATGAGCCTTTCGCCGTGCTTCTCGGGGATGATATTATTGTGAATGACAAGCCCTGCACGGCCCAGCTCATTGAGAATTTTGAGAAATATGGAAGGTCCACGCTCGCAGTAGAAGAAGTTCCTTATGAAAAACTTAGCAGCTACGGGATTATAAAAGGAAAACCTCTTAATGATTTTCTCTATATACTGGAGGATATTGTCGAAAAGCCATCACCTGAAAATGCTCCCTCCAATATGGGGGCCATAGGCCGCTACGTTTTCACCCCTGAAATATTTGACTGCATAAAAGATGCCGGAACCGGTGTGGGAAACGAAATCCAGCTGACTGACGGGATCCGACTCCTGAACAGCATTCAGACGATTTACGCTTGCAGGTTCAAAGGAAAAAGGTTCGATACCGGTGACAGGCTTGGGTATGTAAAGTCAATAGTGGACTTTGCCCTTAAAAACGAAAGCCTCAGAGAAGATATACTTGAGTACCTGAGAGAAATCGTGGCAGAGGAAAACGGTTCCTCAGATAAATAAGGTTACACAAATAAGGCAGTTAGAGACCAGCAAAGTTAAACTATATAATATTGAATAAAAAGGGTAAATAATATCTGCCGGTTTTTACCAGCAGAGTCCCTCATAATCTATATTTTTCGTTTTAATTACCCGCCTTCCGTCTATTATTATCTTTTCTTTCATGGCTTCAAATTCGGAATCAAGTTGCTTGAATTCCTCCCATTCTGTCATTACAAGGCAGGCGTCAGCCCCCTCAAGAGCGTCTTTAGCTTTCCCGAAGTATTCAATCGTCGGAAAGATCCGCTTCATATTCTCGGTTGCCATAGGGTCATAAGCTGAAACCTTTGCTCCAAGCCTGAGGAGTTCAGCAATAACAGAGATAGCTCTGGACTCCCTTATATCATCCGTTTCATTCTTAAAGGCAAGCCCGAGGACTGCAATCTTTTTGCCCTCAAGATTTCCTATTTTCCTCTGGAGTATTTCGATCATCAGAACTGGCTGTCTTTCATTTACCCCAATTACGGACTCCAGAAGCACTGGAGAATATCCGATTTCTTTTGCCTTTCCTATGAGCGCCTTTACATCTTTTGGGAAACAGGATCCTCCAAATCCTGCTCCTGAGTTCAAAAACCTCGGGGATATCCTGGAATCCTTACCTACTGCTTCCATAACCTCATATGTATCGATTTTTAACTTTTTACAAATATTTCCGATCTCGTTGGCAAAGGATATTTTAGTTGCGAGAAGGGAATTATTTGCATATTTGATCATTTCTGCTGTAGATGGATTCGTGCGGGTGACTTCACATTTAAAGTTCCGGTAAAGTTCCGAGACAAGATCTCCTGATTTCTGGTCAATTGCTCCAACAACGATTTTATCAGGATGCATGAAGTCGTAGACTGCTTTCCCTTCCCTGAGGAATTCTGGATTCATTGCAACTCCAAAGTCTTTTCCGGCTACCTTTCCTGAAGTTTCTTCAAGGACAGGAAGGACAAACTTTTCAGTTGTTTCAGGCACAACTGTGCTTTTAACAACGACTACATGGTATCCCTCTTTTTCTGCCAGAACTGCCCCTATGCTTGCTGTCGCCGCACGGACAATTGAAAGATCTATGGCTCCATCTTCTGCTGAGGGAGTTCCTACACAGATAAAGGAAATATCCGTCTTCCGGATTGCAGATTCATAGTCAGTGGTTGCAGTGAGATTTTTTCCAGCATGCTTTTGCAAAAGTTCTCCAAGTCCCTCTTCATAGATGGGGGGAATGCCTTCATTTATCTGATCCATTTTTTTCTTATCAATATCCACGCAGACCACTTCATGTCCGACTTCTGCAAAACATGCGGCTGTGACCGAACCCACATACCCTGAACCTATAACGGAAATTTTCATAAATTGAACCTCTTTATTGAGAATGGAGAGGTAATCAATTCCAATTCTTATTTATTTTTTGATAGGCACTCTTTTAAGTTTACTCTAAGACCACCAATTTGTTATGTTTTATATATAGGACTTACGCACTTGAAGTACAAAATCAAGTACATTTGACAATGCAGTTAAACTTGCTCTTTAAACAGTTAGAGGTTTAGTGGCTATTGATTCTCAGTTCAACCGCGTAAGTCCTAATATAGCTAATCCTCTCCTCCCTATTCATATATTTAAATAGTTTAAGTGTTTATACCCTGTATAGTTAGGGTTTAGTATATGTTCTGACAATTCCTTTACAGAGATTTTGGGGGATTTATAATGCTTTCAATATTTGGCATGGGCACAGAATTTGCTGCGGGAAGTTCTCTTCCAGATTTAGGTATCTGTTTTCTTTCGACGGACTTTGGAATCCCTGAATATTATCAGATAACGGTCGTGGGTCTAATTGCTCTTCTGGGTATGAAGGAAATGCTACTGACCTCCAGAGAAGAAGATCAGTTTTCTTTAGATTCAATGGATATGGGAATTTATCCTCTGATCATATGCTTTATTGCTAGCTTTCTCTTTGCGGGCTTGGAAATAATTTTTACACGGTAGTCCTCTCTAAGTTTATAAATTTCTTTATTTAGAAATTCTTTTTCTTTTCTTTATAAATTTGTTTTCCGATCAAAATATCCGAGGGCCAATTGTGTTTATTTCTTTATTCCTGAGGGTAAAAACGGCCATAATTCAACATATTTAAATTTTTAGTTATGTTAGTTCAGTAACTTAGTTTCCATAATTATTTATTCTTGAGTTATTTATCTTCTAATCGTAATATTGTTTGTTAGTGACCGTATCTGAAGTAAAAAATTAAGCTTCGTGAGGGCATTATTATGGGGAACGCTCCGGCCGTTGGACCAGAATAGTAATTATCTGTTAAGGTAGAATGAGGTATGAGAAGTCTATCTTACAGAACCGTTCGAAATCGGGGTTAAGTTAGAAACCAGGGTTAGACTGCATATTTTTGTCTAAGCAAAGGCAGGAAAAGGCAGGACGATTTCCTGATTTGTTAATGTTAGTTTGTCTCATACGCTGTCAAATTGGGTTTGAAGTTAGTTTCCTAACCCTCAGTCTGGAAGGACCCTTAGTACAGACAGACTGTTTATCTCTCTTGGTGTGTTATCTAATTATAGCAAATATTCATTGGGGAGTGAAATATTGAGAGTCCTTGTTGATATAGGGCATCCAGCCCATGTTCATTTTTTTAAAAACACTATATGGAATCTTGAGAAAAAAGGACATCAGGTAATGGTAATCTCGCGGGATAAGGATGTGGTAATAGACCTCTTAAATGCCTACGGAATTCCGCATATTGTTCTAAGTAAAGTAAAACCAGGAAAGTCTAATTTGCTTGAAGAATGGCTTATAAGAGAATCTAAAACTCTTAAAATTGCCAAACAATTTGACCCTGACATTCTTATGGGTATCCTTTCTCCGCCTGTAGCTCATATAGCCTGGATGCAACGAAAGAAATCCATAATATTTAACGACACCGAACACGCAATTATAGCCCAGAAGTTGACCTATCCTTTCTGTGATATAATCTGCACTCCCTCATGCTATAAAAAAAATGAAGGAAAAAAACAGATAAGATACAGCGGCTACCATGAACTGGCTTATCTTCATCCATCTTATTTTACTCCACGTCCTGAGGTTCTGAAGGATCTCGGGGTCGAAGTGGGTGAGCCTTTCACAATCCTTCGCTTTGTTTCATGGGGAGCACATCATGATGTCGGCCAACATGGAATCAAAAATAAAATAGCTCTTGTTCGGGAACTCGAAAAATTCGGGAAGGTATTCATAACCTCAGAAGGGTCACTGGCAAAGGAATTTGAGATGTATCGGATCCGGGTCACTCCCGAAAAAATTCATCATCTACTCTATTATGCCACACTCTATGTGGGTGAAGGGGCAACTATGGCTGTTGAAAGTGCAATCCTGGGAACTCCTTCTATTTATATCTCCACCCTTGCGGGAACTATGGGGAACTTCTCCGAACTCGAGAAAAAATACGGTTTGCTTTTTAACTACAGTGACTCGGAATCTGCCTTGGCAAAAACCCTGGAACTTCTCAAGGACCCGGAACTCAAGAAAACCTGGGGCCTGAAAAGGGCTGCTCTTCTCAGGGATAAAATCAATGTGACCGAATTCATGGTTAAGCTCATAGAAAGCCTTCCTGAAAAAAAATCCGGAGTTTCTTTTCCTTCAGTTTCGGATGAGATCTATGATGCATGAGTTACTGAAGCAAAACCAGAATATATGGGATCTTTTCACCCGAAAAGAAGAATATTCTCCCGAAAAGCTGGATGAACACGGGCGTTTTCTTTTCGCTGAAAAAAGCATTAGAAATGCCTCTGAGCCTGAGGCTTCAAGATACCTGATGAATCATGGGATGCAGGTCGAATTCCCTGAAAACAAAAAGTTTGCCGTTTGTCTAACTCATGATGTAGATGACATTTATCCACCTCCGTCCCACTGCTTACTGTCCTCTGTGTGCTGTCTGAAAAGTCTGAACTTCAGGGGTTCTGCAGTTCAGCTCCTGTGGAAGTTCCGGGGGAAGGAATACTCTCCTTACCTTAACCTTTCAAAAATCATGGATCTTGAAGCCAGCTACGGGGCAAAATCCTCTTTTTATTTCATCGCTACAGAAGCCGACCCTATAAGATTCAGGTATGATATAGAGGATATAGAACATCATCTGAAAGAGATTTCAGACAGAGGATGGGAAGTTGGCCTTCACGGCGGCTATTATTCATATAATAACCCGGAAGCAATTAAAAAAGAAAAAAAAAGGCTTGAGGATGTCCTGGGAAAAACAGTGCTGGGTTTTCGTAATCATTACCTCAGGTTCAAAACTCCCGATTCCTGGGAAATTCTTGCAGATGCCGGTTTCAGCTATGACTCTACTTTCGGACACAGCAACTCAGTTGGCTTCAGGAACGGAATGTGCCATCCTTTCAGGCCATATAACCTGAAAGAAGACCGTGAAATAAAGATTCTCGAAATTCCACTTGTTGTAATGGATGTTTCGCTTTTTGCGAATTCAAAATCTTTTGAGGAAGCTTGGGAGCGCACACAAAATCTGATTGATATTACAGCAAGTCTCAATGGAGTCATTACCTTGCTGTGGCACAATTTCGTCTTCGGTTGTAGCTTTCGAAAAGATTGGGTGAAATTATACGAAAAAGTGCTCGAATACTGCTCTGGAAGAGGAGCCTGGATGACAAGCGGAGAAGAAATTTATAGGTGGTGGGGAGATGGAGTCTGACTTAAAAGGAAAATATCTATTGATTACGCCTGCAAGGAACGAAGAACAAAATCTGCCCGAAGTCTCAAAGTCCGTAATAGGACAGAAATTAAAACCTGAGTTATGGATTATAGTCGATGATGGGAGTACGGATGGGACTCCACGTATTCTCGAAGGCCTGCAGGCAAAATGTTCCTGGATCCAGAGCATAAGATTATCTCCAAGGCCAAGAGACATTACTTTTCATTATAGTTATGTCTGCAAACAGGGCTTTGACTATGCGCTTGAGTACTGCAGGGAAAATAATATCGAATTCGAGTATATAGGCCTTCTTGATGCCGATACGGTTCTGGAAGAGAACTATTTTGGAAAACTTCTGGTCGAGTTTGAAAAGGATAATTCTATTGGAATTGTAAGTGGCGGAATATATTATGAGACTGACGGAAAACTTTCCCGGGAAGTGACTATCAAAGACCTTCCTCGTGGCACAGGAAGAGTCTGGAGGAAAGAGTGCTTCCTTGAGACTGGCGGTTACCAGGTTGAGCCTTCTCCAGATTCGATTTCCAATATAAAGGCTTTCACGCGAGGCTGGCGGCTCATACAATATGCTGATGTCGTCCAGATCCAGAAACGTAAAACGAGTGCAGCAAATGGACTCTGGCGTGGATATACTAAAAATGGCTGGATGGCTTACTATCTTGGCAAAAACCCTCTCATTGCTCTCGCAAACGTACTTTATTTCTCTGTGAAATCCCCTTACTATACAGGTGCTGCTTACTGCTGGGGCTATTTTGGTTCGGCAATCAGAAGGGAGAAAAAAATTGAGGATCCTGAAATAAGGGCTTACTACAGGAATCAAGGGTTTGCAGGACTGTTATCCCGGATTTCGGGGATGTTTAGCCAGAATTCAAGAGATGTACGGGAGGGAAAGCAGTGAGTATTAACAACATTTCGAAAAAGCAGTTTACTCACAGGTGATAATTTGAAGATGCTTTTTCTGGATATGGTAAGGCCCCTTTCTCTTGCTGATGGCTCGCTTATCCACAGATACGAGCTTGTGAGCAACCTTGCCAAACTTGACAATGAGATTCATATATTTAGTGCTGGCAGGAGCTCTCTTTCGAATATGGCGAATGTTCACAGCCATTATGTCCCGCCTGGAAACTTCCTTTCACTTACTGTCAATTATTTTAGCAGTTCTATAAGTCTTCTGGGTTCCGAGACTTTTGATGTGCTGTATACCCGCAATCCCAATTTTGGCTTTCTTGCTGGACTCTTCTGTAAAACTAGATGCAAAAAAATGGTTTATGAATTAAACGGAATTCCGGAGGATGAAAAGAACCTTTTCAGGACAAAACCTGAAGGGGATAAATTTTCGCAGTCAGGCAAAAAAAGTAGTTTTTCAAACCGATATTTCTCTGCACACGCCAGGCTCAAACTGTTTATTCTCAAAAAGGCTCTCGGGTTTTCGGACCGAATTATTGCTGTGACTCCAGGGATAAAAACAAATCTTGAGAAGGTATACAATATCCCTGGAGAAAAAATAGTCGTAGTTTCCAATGGGGCAAACACTTCCCTGTTCCAGCCACTGGGACAGGAAACCTGCAGAAAGGAACTTGGTCTGGACCTGGAAATTCCCTATATATGTTTTGTGGGCAATCTCGCTCCCTGGCAGGGGGTCGAGTATCTGGTAAAGGCAGCTCCGTCTATACTTTCCAGGTCTCCGGAATGCCGCTTCCTGATTGTCGGAGATGGGGTCATGAAAAATAATCTTCTCAAGCTCTGCAGGGAACTCGGAGTTGAGGATAGGTTCATTTTTACGGGTGTGATTGCCTACGATCGTGTGCCTCTTTACATTAATGCAAGCGATACCTGTACCGCTCCCTTTATATTTGCCAGAAACGCAAAAATAGGCCTGTCTCCTTTGAAACTATATGAGTACATGGCTTGCGGAAAACCTGTAGTTGCAAGTGACATCAGCGGTGTCTCCGATGTACTTGAGGCTTCCGAAGGAGGGATTCCTGTCCTTCCCGAAAACCCGGACGCTCTTGCAGAAGGCATCTTAAAACTGCTTGAAAATCCGGATTTGAGGACGAAACTGGGCTCAAAAGGTTTAAGTTATGTTACTGAAAATTACAGCTGGTATAGCGTTGCGAAAAAGGTTAACGAAGTCTGTAAATCAGGACTCGAGGCCGAGAACTGAAGGTTCAAAGTTAATCTTATGTTTTCCTATAACTCATCACGGATAAGAATAGTTATCTATTTGCACGGGGCTTAAAATGGACGAAATTGAAGTTAGAGAATTAGCGCCATCCGAATACAAAGAATGGGATTTGCTTGTAGAAGAAGCTCAACCTGGTACACTCTTTCATACCAGCGAGTGGCTTGGAATTTGCAGGGATGTTCTGTCAAAGGATCTTAAAATCTACGGTTGTTTCAGAAAAGGCGAGCTTGTGGGAGGATGCCCTTTTTTTGTTAAAAATATTAAGGGAATCTTAAAAGTAGCGACTTCGACCTGTGATATGACCAGTTACAGTGGGCCTCTTATAAAAGAAGGTGCCAGCTCCAAAGCAAGTAAACGGGTACAGGAAACTCACGAAATTCTTAGTCCTCTCAGGGAATTCCTCTGCAAGCAGGGATTTGACAGTATTCATCTGACGTTCTCTCCAGGTTTTGAGGATGTAAGACCATTTACCTGGTACGGATGGGATTCCACGGTGCATTATACCCATTATCTGAGTTTGAAAGAAAACGTGGACAACAACCTTTCAAGAAAGATCCGAAGGGAACTTAAAACTGCAGGTGAGGCCGGACTTAAAACCAGGGCGTGGAATGATCCTGAAACATATTACCATCTGCTTTCGATGGTCTACGAAAAACAGAATTTAGCACCTCCCCTGCCCAGAGAGTTTTTCGAAAGAGTATTTAAGCTGATTCAGGAAAAAAATATTGGTTATATGTTTATCTCAGAGACTCCTGAGGGTGAAGCTGTTGCAGCTCACCTGAATCTGTACGGAAAGAAATGCGCTGTAACCTGGACTTCAGCCCTGAACCCGGATTTTGGCCGTCTGGGTCCCAATGCTCTTCTGTATTATAATGAATTTCTTGACCTGAAGTCCCGAAACTTCGAGTACATGAACGTAATGGCAGCAAACATTCCCAGGTTTGCGGATTTTATTATGGGCTTTTCCCCTGAGCTAATTCCCTATTATAGTGTGACTCTGGAAAGCAAAAAATATTCAATCGCGAAAACCCTGTACAAAATGACTCACAAGGAAACTTACTGACAGAACTCGAAATTTTCTTAATAAATTTAAAAATCGGGAAAACCCCTAAATTAATTTTATATTTTTTCTAATCGGGGTTTCCTATATTTTTCCTGACTGAAACTTTACTTTTTCTCTGTAAAAGGAATGTCTTAAGAGAGATCAGCTTTTCGTTAGGTTATTTTCCTGAGAAGGTTTAATTTCCTTTTCAGGTCTTGTTTCTTATATTCACGAGAAAAGCCGAAAATATCTTCCTGAATGTAGGATCGTCACGAAGGGTTAGACCATAATAAATAGGAGTTATGATGACAGCTGCAAGGAGGATAATGTAAAAGTTCGCAGAGAGTATTTCGAGTAGGATTAATGGGGTCGAGACGGCGATTCCGATTGCTGCATACTTAATAAGGATTTCTACGCTTTCCATCTTATTAATCCCTGCAAGGTTAAGCAGATATGCATTGTTCCAGAGCCAGAATATAACTCCTGTAAAGCTGAACAGGCCAAGGGCAAACTCAGGACTTCCGTACATCCCCCCTATAGCCAGTGCTACGACCCTGGAGACTAGAAGAATCATGCTGAAGGTAAGCCAGACCTTCTGCTTCTCAAAGACGCTGTAGAGAGTTGAGATAGGCGAGGAGAGGAAGACAAGGAATATCCAGGGCACAAGAATTTTTACATATATGCCTGATACATGCCAGCCCTCTCCGAAAGCAAATGTAAATATTTCTTCTCCCAGGATCAGCAGGAGTATCATCGGGAATATTCCTATTAGAATTAGCTTTTTGTAAACTTCGCCAACAATGGTTTTCATATCTCCACTCTCATTCCCGTTTTTCACCTCACTGATTTTCTGAAAGAAAACCTGTTGTATAGCTGTCCCTATAAGTCCCATGGGCATATTTACTACCTGATTCGCAAGTGAAAAATATCCGACAACGCTTGTGCTGTAAAAGTATGCAAGCAAAAAGGTAGGGACCTGTGGGGAAATCGTGTTTGCGAGTGTAGACCAGGAACTAAATAAGGGGAAGTTTTTGTACTGAATGGCCATCTCTTTGATCTTTTTTACTGAAACTTTACTGAAGACCCTTAAATCTTCTTTTGCACCCTTAAGCATGAAAAGGTCTGCAAACCCATATCCAACTGTATATCCTGCTATCAGGCCTAAAGGAGATACACTCCATATAGGGGTGGCTAACTGAACTATTTTGGTTGACAAAGTGTTTAAAATTCTGGATCCTGCTATAATTCCAAAACGCACTTTTCTTGAAAGCCAGTAATTCTGCACGAAAAAAAGGCCGTTAAAGAATACTATTACAGGAAGATAAATTAAATATTTTGAAATTCCTGGAGCATTAAGGATGTCCTCAATACCCTTTGGAAAAATCATCACTGCTACAGCTGTGAGTAAAGATATAAGAGTAACTAGTATCGAACAAAGGAAAACTACGTTTGCGGAATCCTCTTCGGTCTTTGGTAACATGATAGCAAACTGGTATGAAAAAGTAGAGAAAATTACCAGTATGCCTGATACTGAAACAAAAAGCTGAAAAACTCCTAAATCGTCAGGGCTGTAAATTCTGGTGATTAGAGGTACAAGAAGGATACCCAGAATCTGTGAAGTAACACTTCCTGATACAAGTTTTAACACATTAGAGATAAAGGTTGACATGTCATTTCCAACTTAGTATATAAATCCCAGAGATGTGGGTTCTTCTTTCATTCTGCGGTCAGTAAACAGAGACCATTCTGGGCTCTTAATTTCTGGCCGGTTTTTCTTCCTTTAAGTAAGCAAATACCTCTTCGTTATCATATACCCGGGCGTAATCATATGCTTCAAATCTGTTGAAGAATTCCTCTGGAAGCTTCTGGATAAAATTCACTCCATAGCGTTCAGGATCATTAATAGATACAGGCTCTTCCACAGTCGATTTCCTTAGCAAAACCATAGGATTGCCATCAATCTCTCCAGTCTGTATATGTTGAATGTTAAAATATGTTGCGTTACTGGAATCATATCCTCTATCCCTGTAAAAAAGACAACTGTCATATGGAGAGTCCATCAGGATGTTTCCGGAGTGTTTTGCAGTTACTGTTTTAATTGCTTCGATTTCAACTTCTTTGAACTGGTTTCTGACGGTCGTGTCCTTTGCCACAAGCGGGTTGTCTTTATTTATGCCTGGTGTTGTAACCATTACAAACGAAAACAGTAGAATAATTATGAAGATCGCAGAGACCTTTGCTTTTTTTGAGTTAAAGAGACTCACTAGTTTTAGCATATATGAGGCGGCTACAAGCACCAGAAACACTGATATCAGTGGGAACCATCGGCTTGTCAGGAAATTTCTCATCCCGAGTAAAGGAATTCCATAAGCAAGACTATAAAGAATTACAACCACCAGAGCAATAGAGAATTTATTGACTTTTTTGACGTCTCCGCGAGAGAACCAGGCTAATACTCCTCCTATTGCAAAAAAAGGCAGAGCAAGGTAGCTTATGTGAAGTAAGAGCACTTCCAGCGTTTCCTGATTATTTCCGGAACCTACAATAAGTTCATCGCTTGAATAACTTGCTCCTGCCTGAAGTACATCCATAAGAGGACTGAGAACCATTTCAAGAAACGAGGTGTTCGGGTTGACAAACGTGAACATCCAGTATGTTTGTAAACTAATAATAAAAAAGAGGATATAATTAAAACTGGTTGTTTTGATGGGAAGACTCTTATAAACATGGTTGTGCAGGTATCTGCCTGCATAAATTGATACCAAAGAAAGAAAAACTACAAACGTGGTCAACTGGTGAGTCAGAACCATTAGAATAGTAACTAGCAGGATAAATCCCGTGTATCTCAAGCTCTGTTTCTCGCTAAAGATCGCGTATATAATGAATATAAAATAGCAGAGAACAAGAGAACCAGGAGTTATATTTGCAATGCCTGCAACGATGTTATGATTATTCAGGTTTATTAGTAAAGTTGCCAGCAAACCCATCTGAGGGCCTTCAATTTTCTTTCCTATTAGGTAAATGGCTACAGTACTGAAAATACTGGCAAACCCTATGGAATAAAACATTGCATCTTTAATATCTGTTTCGCCCATTACCTGAGTGACTGAGACAAAAATATGAGCAAGAGGATAATAAAAGTATTTGCTGCTTGTTTCAATCGGAGCAACAAACCCGGTATCAGTAATCACCCTTGCCATACTGGCATGGAAATAAGCATCGTAGCCCATCAGACTCGGGAAATTGTAAAAAATCCCGACTCTTATGAGAATCGATAGCAGGAATATCTGCAGTAATACAGAGGCTACCCGGTCTCCCTCTCTAATATAAAGAATTTGGGAGGCTATAAGGGCTGCAAGGACACATATCAATATGAAATAAGATATAGGCCTGTAGTACAGATTCATGCTGTATATCAAAATGCATGTTAGAAAAATAAGGTAGAATAAAATTCCCAGTATACTTTTTAATCTGTCTTCTCGGGAAGATATTGCGGCCTCACTTTTGAATTTATTTCTAAAGAGGAAGTAGATTAAACAGGAAGAGAGAATGGCAATTCCAATATCCTTCTGGTTTAGATTAATGATATAGTATAAAGAAATAATTAATAATCCTAAACCGAATCCCATGACGCTGAGAATCACATCAAGACTTTTTGTAAACCTCTCCACGTATCCTTTTGCAGTTTCCATACAGCCCCACAAAACAACAATTTTTTTGAATAATAGTTTTTTATAACTAATCCTTCCAGCCTAAAATATTTTTTGCCTGTAAGTCCAGACGGCTTTCTTACAGATTATTTCTCTTTCCAGTCTCTACCTCTTTTATATCTCAGTCTGTCTCGATATTCAGTACTTTTTCTTCCACCATCTGTATATCTCGGCTCCTGATGCTGACCAGGCGTCCTTTTGAGTACAGTACTGCAGAATTTTTTTGTAGAACTCCAGATAATCCCCCTGCATATACGTGTTATGCCAGAGGACAGTAAGCACACCTCTGTAGCTTTCAACCGTATCAATGAGTTTTTCCGTAAGCTTCCATGCCTGATTGAAGTCAAGATGCATCTGGCTGAAAAGAGTGGTATCCATGATACTTAGCGGGATTTCGAGGATATCGATTTCTTTTCCTGTGTTAAGGTTATATGGCCTGAAGGGATGACACATTCCGTTCCTGAAGCCCGCACAATCATGATATCCGAAGGTTGAATCGTAACTGAAACCCGCATCTGCGAGGAACTCCCAGGTTTTTGGAGTTCTAAACCGCAGGTAATGATTTCTGTAGCCCATAACCTCCTTCCTGAGTACTTTTTCTAGTTTTTGTTTTTTGCTTCTGATTTCCAGCGGGTTATTATAAGCCTCATGTCCTCCATGAAGCCCAACCTCCCATCCGTCGTCCGAAATATGGCCAAGTTCCCCTTCCAGCTCTTCAATGCTGAAGGTAAAATCTTCATTTCCGGGATCAAGGGTCAGGAAATAAAAAGTGGATTTTGCTCCGTAATTTTCTTCCAGTTTCATGATTTGTTTAAAGTTCCACAAAGGGTTCCATGTTTTGTTTATTCTTGAAAATGGAAGGATAGAAGCCTGTGCAAACTGACCTCTTTTGAGAGCTTTTACGGTTCTGGCCGCAGTATTCAGCATTCCGGGACACACAAAATCGATGTCATGAGTCAGGCATACAGCAAATTTTCTTCCTTCAGGATATTCGGGACTTAACCCATTTTTAATTAGAAAGTTCGAGACATGTGGCTCAAAAACATTTCTTTGACTGCTCAGGTAATATGAAAATCTTCCATATTTATCTAAAAGGATAGGGTCATACTCTTCTTTTTTTGTAAATAGCTCCCAGAGCTCTTCATCTTCTTCCATTTTTTTAATCAAAGTATCCCCTTCACTCTTACTTGTTGGATCTTCAACTTTATTAAATATTTGGTTAACTCTGGTTTCTTTATTTCTCTCTGTAAGGAGCTTATCTCGATGAGTTTGCTGTATCAATCTTATCCCCACTGAAACCCCGAATATACCTTTCTCACAGGTTATGTTATATCTTTCAGATTGCTGCCTGAAGAATCTCAATTTCTCTTATTCTGCCAAGCTATCCTGGCACTCTGAAGCCCATTTACGCGTGATGCTTTTGATCGCAAAAAGCTGGACTCACTTCTCTTATAGCTAACCCTACCCTCAATTCTTTTGTTCCTCCGGCTCTCTTTCAGCACGGTTTCTTCTACTTTCTGGGAATTTCCTGAATAAGAAATATCGTTTTAATGCAAGTGTCCAGTTCTCAGCAAAGAGAATCTATGTTTTTACTATTTTCTGCAGATTCGCCTTAATCGTTTATTAACTGAAGCCAGCAGCTGCATTTTTCTTTACGGTAGGGATTCATAAGTACGAAAACCGCAACTATTCTATCAGTCCCCGGATTTAACATAATGACAACAGGATAGCCAGAAAATTTCGGAGCCTCTTTCATAAGTCGAGGCTTCGCAGTCCCCATCATTTTATAATGTTTTCCCTTAAATGAATAAATATTATTAGGATATAAGTTTTAGCGTTGGATTAAAATTCTTTTATCAGTATTCTATCACAATTATAATATTTTACTTTCTTTGCCGGCTAATTATAAAAGCTGCTCAATATTTCCCAAATTCTATTTATTTTATTTAAGCCTGTAATTCGTCTATTCCTATCCTTTACGAGCTCTTTCAGGACAAAAACCCTTCCACACTCACGCTTTTCGTTACCTGAGTTCTCCGGTGGCATTATTTTTGTCATTTATCTATTATCAGTCAGGGCATCACTGGCATCTGTGGTAGTTGCGCTCTGGAAAGTCGCTCGTTAAGTTCCGGCTTGCTCGAGATCGGGAATTTATAGCTTGCAGATGCGGCATGAGATGCCTAGTAAGCTGTAATATTAACTTTTCCAATAACTAATGTTTATTTCGGCATCTGCTTCAGTTATGGTAAGTTTTAGTCTTTTCTGTTCGGGTTACTCTTCTATTTCTTTTCTGAGTTGGTTATTTCTTCAGGGTCTGGTTTTCAAGAAAATCGTGAACTAAAGTATGCATAGAAAGAAGCTTTCTTTATTAAAGTGACTCGCATACTTATGATTAAGTAAGTTGCGCAAATAACAGCAACGACCATCAGTTATCCTGCATTTAAATCTCTAAGAAACCAGATCTGTTTTTCACGTAAAGGTATAGATCGGCCTCAGTCAGTTAATTCAGTTAATTCAGTTCTTTTATTTAATTTACAGAGATCTTTTGTAAGGATATTTTTTCCTTATTAATATTTTTATTGAACTATCCTGGTCAGGTGTTAACCTTAAATATATCTTAGTCTAATAATTTTTAGTATGATAGCCTTTAATATTTTTGCACTTATACACATAAAGGGGGTTATAGCACATGCATATGTATAGGGGGGTGGATTGGGTTTGTTTTCAGCCCTTACACTTGGTCTTAATTCTCTAATCTCTGATCCTATTAGCATAGTATCTTCGCCATCTCAACTTACCGATAGGTTGCTCAGGCATGAATTTACTGTCTTAATTCCAGCTCAGAATGAGGAAACTTCCATTGGAAGCAAAGTCTTGATTGCGGCAAGTTACGCTGACCGTGTACTTGTTCTTGACGAGGGTTCCACTGATCGAACTATGGAAGTAGCTGCTCTGGGAGGGGCACGAGTTGTTCCTGTCTCAGGTGGGGAGGAGTCACTACTCAATATCCTTTACAAGGCTTCTCTTGATTCAGAACTTGTGGTTCTTATCTATCCGGAATGTATGCAGGATATAGATATGCTCTCCCATGTCCTTGAGCCATTAAGACGGGGGTTTGACCTATCCGTGGGTTCATGGCCCTGTCGTATCTCATGTGAGCAGGAAACAGTAATGCTTTTTAACGGAAAAAGCACCTTTAGGGAAAAAATAGGTTTTCTTGCGATAACCGCGGATTCGCTGCAGAGAATCAGCTCAGGCAGAGAACATCTATCTTTAAAATCCTTGCTTTCCGCGGCAAAAACCGAAGGGCTCAAGGTCAACTACCTGAGTTTTGATGTGGATCCTATATTCAGGAAACTTGAGAGCACTCGTATAGGAGTTGTCGTGCCTGCTTTTAACGAGGAATTGCTTATAGGCGAGACTCTAAGAGGGATTCCTGAATATGTGGACCGAATTTACGTAATCGACGATGGTAGTACAGATCGCACAGGTGAGATTGTAAAGAAATTCGGAGATTCTAGGATAGTATATCTGCGCCATGAAGTGAATAAAGGAGTAGGCGCAGGAATAATTGACGGATATAAACTTGCCCTGAAAGACGAGATGGATGTCGTTGCGGTCATGGCCGGAGATAATCAAATGGATCCTGTCCAGCTTCCCAGATTGATTTTCCCAATCATTGAGGGAAGAGCTGATTATACAAAAGGGAATAGACTACTTACTGACGATTTTATGACCGGAATGAGCAAATGGAGATCTTTTGGAAATCTTCTTCTCAGCTTTATTACGAAAATAGGCAGCGGTTACTGGCAGGTTATGGACCCTCAGAATGGATATACAGCTATTTCCAGGCAGGCCCTGGAGGTTATTGATCTGGACTCGGTATATCCTTATTATGGTTATTGTAACGATCTGTTGATCAAGCTTAATGCCTTTGGAATGAGAGTACTGGATGTAATAATGCCCGCTCG
>CAZSVY010000283.1:0-2915 GCA_964610495.1 uncultured Methanosarcinales archaeon | reverse complement strand
TGAGTGCTGAGATTTCCGATTTCTTTTTTGCTTAAATAGAGTATATTTTTTTGGTACTTTCAGGAACAGAGAACAATTTGCCGCGTAATTCTAATATTATATATCCATTTAAATAAAATGTATATTAATTTTTCTAAAAGTTCTTCTTCATTTCGAACTTCAGGTATCCTCATTTAGTTATCAGGAACTTTTATTAGTTAAAATCGTCAGTTCCATAAAAATATTGGATAAGATGGAAAATCTAAAATTTAAAGCGTTTACAAAGAAAAATGGAATAGAGACTTATAAACCTAAAGTATAAGCTCATAGATAAGATTTGTTACTCATTGCTTTTGTTAAATCAGGATGTATGATTTTTCTACCAGGTTGAAAGTAATTCTGAACTCCGTCCCCTGCTCTCGCTTAATCTCGATTTTTCCATCCAGCTGGTCAACAAGGGTGCTCACTAACTGCAGCCCGAGTGAATCAAGGCGCTCAAATTCTATGTTTTCGGGAATTCCTTTCCCATTATCTGAAATTGTCAGGCTGAAAAGGGATTCCTGTATTTCATCATTCTTTTCTTCCCTGCAAAGCCGGATTTGAATTTCCCCTTTTCCATCTTCAGTAAATGCATGTTTAAGGGAATTGGAGATGAGTTCATTAACAATAATTCCTAGCGGGACGGCAATATCCATATTAAAGAATGCATTCTCCTCCAGGTCCATTAACAGGCTGAGATTTCTACTTCTAAGGCTGTAAGTCTGGAAAAGATTTTCAGCTAATTTTTGAAGATATGCTGAAAAGTCCAGTGTATCGGTTCCTTGGTCTCTATAAAGTTCTTCATGGATAAGGGACATTGAAAATACCCGATCCTGGCTTTCTTTGAAGGCTTCGAGTACCTCATTATCCAGAAACTTTTCAGCCTGCAGGTCCAGTAAGGAAGAAATTACCTGCAAATTGTTCTTGATTCGATGGTGAATTTCTTTTTTTCTGGCGTCCTCGATCTTTACCAGAGTTTCTTCTGCTTTCTTGCGTTCAGTAATATCTCTGGAAATAGCCGAGATAGCCACAAGCTCGCCAGATAAATTAAAAATCGGAGAAAGGGTTACTGAAACATTTATTAGTGTGCCGTCTTTTTTTAGCCGTAAAGTTTCGTAGTACCTTACTTTTTCGTCATTTTTAATCTTCTCAGTTAACTGTTTTATTTCCCCTTTTAAATTCGCGGGCTCAAGTACTGAAATATTTTTCCCCAGAATGTCTTCGGCCGAATAACCGTAAATCTGCTCTGCACCCTTATTCCAGCTGGTAATGAAACCTTCAAGAGACTTGGTTAAAATAGCATCGTTTGATGATTCCACAGCATTCGCCAGTATCTGAATTTTCTCTTCCGTTTTTTTGCGCTCAGTAATATCCTGAACTACTCCTTTTGCTCGAATAGGGATATTTTCCTCATCAAAAATAACTCCGCATAGTATATGGACTGTGCGTACTTCTCCATTAGCCAGAACAATCCTGTGATCTATGTCAAGGGGACTTCCATTAATAGCTTCCTTATAGGCATTATCGACATAGTCTCGATCGTCGGGGTGTACATAATCTAAGTATTCATTGTAAGGCAGTGCTAATTTTCTGGGATCACATCCAAAAATACAATACAGTTCATCAGACCAGTTAACCTCACCAGTTATAAAATTGCAATCCCAGTTTCCGATATGAGCCATTTTTTGGGCTTCAGCAAGACCTTTTTCACTCTCTTCCAGCGAGTTATAAGCCTTCTCAAGCTCTTCTGTACGTTCCTTAACCAGCTCTTCTAAATTATCAAGGGTTTCTTTTAACCTGGCTTCCGCTTCTTTTTTATCTTTGATATCACGGGAAATCGCAAGAACAGAGGCCACCTTACCATTAACGAACTCCGGTACTACCCGCGTATTAAAATAGTACTCTTTTCCTTGAGGCGATATATACTGGAATTCCATTGTTTCGGGTTTTCCTGTAGCAAAAACTTTCTGATGGCATTCTTCCCAGAACTTTACCAGTTCAGGTTCCCTTCCCAGTTCACTATGAGTTTTTCCAATTATTTCCGCTTGAGAGATATCATAAACCTTTGCAGCTGCTGGATTAGCATACATGTAACGATTTTGGATATTAAAGCGGGTAATTGCATCAGGAGAGTTTTCAGCCAGGGTACGGAATCGTCTTTCACTCTCCTTCAATTCATTTTCAGCTTGCTTGCTCTCGGTAATGTCGTGGACGATACCTCCGCTGAAGAGAGGCTTCCTATTTTGATCTTTAGCAACCGTGAAGTGGTCGGCAAACCAGCGGTATTGGCCGTCCTTGCACCTGAACCTGTACTCAAGAGTCCCGAAACCTGTGATAAATGCCTGGGCCAGCTTAGCAGTAACCAGTGAGCGATCATCGGGATGGACACGATCAAGAGCCTCACTGACACTCATTACACCTATCTCCCGGGCAGAGAAGCCTGTTAGCTGTTTTATCACAGGGCTCACGTAATCATAACTGTCAGTCTGAAAGTTTCGCCGGTACGCCGCATCCAGTGAGTTCTCAATAACCCATCTGAACCTCTCCTCGCTCTCTCGCAGCGCTTCCAGCAAAGAATCACGTTCTACCAGCGACTTGGCCAGCTTGAAATTGCTGTAGCTTAGTTGAGAGAGAACATTGGCAAGTTTCGTAAAGAAGGCCATGCTTGTGTCCACAGCCTCTCTGCTTAACCGTGGAACTTTTTCAAGCGCGTCTATATATTGCTCCTCATTGAAGCCGTATTTTCTGGCCTGGGCTCGGAAAAGCTCATAATCCAGAGGCTCGTCCTCAAAAAAGAACTGCCCTGAGAAGATGCTGCCGACTCGTTGGCCTCCCACCATAATGGGGGTCGCTATATCCCACATGCTATTCTTGCACCTGTAGAGCTTAAACTCTCC
>CAZSVY010000282.1:0-14314 GCA_964610495.1 uncultured Methanosarcinales archaeon | reverse complement strand
TAGTTTTCACTCCCGGTAGTTCAAAGTCAGTCTCCATATACAGGAACTCCTTAAGCAAAATTACAGGTGAGAATATGGTAGAAACCGAGTACGAGCAGATACATATGCCACTAATTGGGGAAGATGCACCCTCATTTGAAGCCGTGACAACGCAGGGACAAATCAGTTTCCCTGATGATTACAAAGGCAAATGGGTTATTCTTTTCAGCCATCCTGCAGATTTCACACCCGTATGCACTACCGAATTCATGACCTTTGCCAGCATGCAGGAAGAATTCAGAAAAATGAACACTGAACTTATAGGACTTTCTATAGACAGTATTTTTTCCCATATTGCCTGGCTTAAGAGAATTGAGGAGAAGATCGAGTATAAAGGGATGAAAAAGGTTGAGATTAAATTTCCTGTAATTGCTGACCTGAAAATGGAAGTCGCGAAGAAGTATGGCATGATTCAGCGAAAGGGTTCAAAAACCCAGACTGCGAGAGCAACATTTGTTATAGATCCCGAGTCAAAAATCAGGGCAATGATTTACTATCCCGTACCAAACGGAAGAAATATACAGGAACTCAAAAGGCTTGTCAGTGCAATGCAGAAGAGCGATGCTGAAGAAGTATCGACTCCGGCAGACTGGCAGCCAGGCGATGACGTTGTAATTCATCCTCCCCGTTCAATGGAAGCGGTAAAGGAAAGGCTTGAAAAAGCCGAAAATGGGATTTATTGCCTTGACTGGTTTTTGTGCCTGAAGAAGGAAAATGAAAAATAATTCAGGAATTAAAAGTTTTTACCTTTAATATGAAGTTTTTGAATTTCAAAACGGGAGTGCAATTACCAGAAGTCAGAAAGTACAATTCACCAGTCTGACGGAGTTATCGGTTATTTGAAAAACTGGGAAAATAGGTTTAATAATATTCAGGGTTTGGGAGCGGGGCATAGCAGCTAAATGGAAGGAGCAAATATAAAAATCGATGTAAGTGAGGAGGGATCTCTTACCCCCATAAGAGATCCTCCTGGCGAATCGAAGAAGGTCTAACACTCCGTTTCACCAGAATTCATCGTAAGCAAGGTACAAAAGCTGAATAGCTAACATAAAAGCTGAAAAGATGAAATATGACCCCTATATCTCCAATTTTGCGCGACCTGGTTAAGAATATCCAAAAATAATATAGGAAGAACTGCTATATAAAATTTACTACTATTTGTAATAAATGATCATTAAATATAAGGAATCCGGATAAAACTGAGATGAAGAAGAGAAATTTAATAAAGCCGAAATTAAAGATGAAAACTGGATAAGCCCGAGAAAAGTACGGAAAAAGAAGGCTATTTTACAGTAAAGTTTCATCCGGATAATTTACATGTTATCTACATATCCTGGTAGATACAAAACTAAAAAGGAAAAAAATAGTAAATAAAGAAGTAAATAGAATGGAAAAAAGAAATTTACTTCTTTCCGAGTTCTTTTGAACGTTCGCTTGCCCTTATGACTGCGTTCATAAATGCAGCCCTGATTCCGGCCTCTTCAAGGGCGTGAATTCCCTGAATGGTCGTCCCGGCAGGAGAAGTAACCATATCCTTGAGTTCTCCGGGATGCAGTCCTGTTTCAAGCGCCATTTTTGCAGCCCCAAGTACAGTCTGGGCTGCGAGAGTGAGGGCACTCTTCCTGTCCATTCCTTCAAGCACAGCACCATCAGCCATTGCTTCAATTACCGGAAAGATGAATGCAGGCCCACTGCCTGAAAGCCCTGTAACGGCATCCATCAGGGACTCAGGCACCTGGACTGCAGTACCGACCGCAGAAAATATCTCAAGAGCGATTTTCAGGTCTTCGGGGGTGGCATTTTTGCCTGGAGAAATGCCTGAAGCAGCTTCGGAAACCGTGGCCGCAATGTTTGGCATCACACGTACGACTCTTGTGCCTTCAGGGAGGGCATTTTCGTAAGTGGCAAGAGGGATGCCGGCTGCAATTGAGATGATAAGTTTATCGGGAGTTATGTAAGCTTTAAGATTTTCAAGTACCGAGCCCAGGGTCTGGGGCTTCACCGCAAGAATAAGAATATCGGATGCCCGGGCAATAACAGCATTGTCAGTCGATACATTAATTCCCAGCTGTACCTTCAATTCATTCAAGAAAGGCTCGTACACGTCGCTTGCGCCAAGATTTTCAGGCTTTACAATTCCGGCCTTTATAATTCCCTGCATGAGAGCAGAGCCCATTTTTCCTGCTCCGATAAATCCTATCTTTCGGTTCTGAACTGTCATATATCATTTCTCCTATTTTCGAAATAAATATAATATCGAGGCAGTTGCCTCAAAATTATTTACAGGTAATATTGAATAATCTCAAGGAACTTTCTAATTTGAAGAAATTTAGAGGTTTAAAGGAATTTAGTGGTTTAAAGGAATTTAGTGGTTTAAAGGAACTCAGTAATTTAAAGGAATTTAGTGGTTTAAAGGAACTTAATAGATTGATAAGGGATTCCGGAAAAGAAGAAATTAATTTAAATTTCAGGAATCCCGAGAAATCAAACTTAACCCTTAGGGTATGCCGGTAAATTTAATTCAATTCTTCGAGTATGCCGATATTCTCTTTTTTTATTACATTACTGTAATTATTATAGCCCAGAATACCCTCAATTTCGTCGGTGTGAGCTCCTTTAATTTTCATAAGTTCTTCGGAGGTATAGTCTGTAATTCCTTTCGCAAAGATCCTGCCTTCACACTCGAGCCTCACCACATCTCCCCTGTCAAAACTTCCCTCGACCTCTACAATCCCTGCCGGGAGAAGGCTATTTTTTCCGAGAACTGCGGCTTTTGCCCCCGCGTCCACACGGACAGTTCCTGAAGCCCTTGCAAGAATGATCCAGCGGGCACGGTTCTTCTGGATATGCCTTTCAGCCAGGAAAAAGGTGCCTATCTCTTCCCCGGAAAGAGCTTTCAGAAGCACATCGTTAATTTCGCTATTTGTAATCAGGACATAACAGCCTGCCATGCTACAGATCTTTGCAGCTTTTATCTTGGTTCTCATCCCTCCTACGCCCTTAAAGCTTGTAGGGTCACCCCCATAACTTTCGATTTCAGGTGTGATTTTTTCAACGAGAGAAATGAGTCTGGCGTCATTATGCGTCTTAGGGTTCCTATCAAAAAGGCCGTCGATATCCGAAAGTATAATCAGGAGATCAGCATCGATTTTGCTTGCGACCATTGCAGAGAGCTTGTCGTTATCTCCGAAGATCGCTTCAATCTCATTCGTACACGTACAGTCGTTTTCGTTTATTATGGGAACTACTCCATATTCCAGAAGTGTGGAGATACTGTTCCTCAGGTTCAGGTAGGATACCCGGTCAGAATAGAACTCATAAGTAAGAAGGATCTGAGCGACTTTTATCCCGTACTTTGAAAAAGCTTCGCTCCAGTACCGCATCAGGATGCTCTGTCCCACAGCTGCCGCTGCCTGTCTGATAGGGATTTCACGAGGTTTTGGAGCAATACCCAGTTCATGGAGCCCTACACCTATTGCCCCTGAACTTACCACAATTACTTCTTTTCCGCGCCTTCGAAGCTCGGAGACCTGGGCTGCAATGCTTTCCATAAAGGTAGGATCAATACTGCAGTTTTCTTTTGTACTGTCACAGTCCTGTTTTGTAATTGAGGAAGTACCGATCTTGACAACGATTTTATTAACTTCATTGAGAAATTCTTTTCTGTCTGTCAATAACAAGGCCTCTTAAAGTATTTTGGAAGTGCGGCTGAAATAAGCAGCAGCCGCAATCCGGATTTCCATCGCTTGCACTCAATTTGCGCTGGTATTTCAATTCAGATATATAAATATATCACAAATATTCTACAGGTTTCAGTTTACATCTTCGAATTTAAGATCAAGTTTTCTGTGCGTATAGGGCTTTGCATTTTCTCCTGCATAGTCTGCAACAACCTGCCCTTTCCCGAGCAAGATATATTTATAGATCAGCAACCCTTCCATGCCTACAGGCCCACGGGAGTGAATTTTATTTGTGCTGATTCCGACCTCAGCTCCTTTCCCGTAACGATAGCCGTCCGCAAAACGGGTTGAGGCATTTACCATAACACTCGAAGAATCAACAAGCCCTGTGAACTCTTTTCTTCTTGAGATATCTTCGGTTATTATCCCATCGGTGTGGTGGGAACCGAGAGTGTTTATGTGGTCAATGGCTTCCTTTATAGTATCAACGAGTTTTACCGAAAGAATAAGATCATTGTACTCAAGGCTCCAGTCCTCTTCCGTAGCCTTTGAAATAGGAGAAAGCCCTCTTTTTTCAAGCAGGGCATAACTGTCCTCATCACAGCGCAGTTCAACCCCTGCCTCAAGGTACATTTCTGCCATTTTCGGCAGGAAAGTTTCCGCAAGCTTACGGTTTACCAGAAGGGTTTCAATAGCATTGCATACTGCAGGATACTGAACTTTGGCGTCGAAGCAGACCTTCCAGGCTGTATCGAGATCTGCATACTCGTCCACATAGATATGGCAGATCCCGCTTGTGTGTCCGAGTACCGGAATTTTTGTATTTTCCTGGATAAACTTGACAAATTCATTTGAACCCCGGGGGATAAGGAGGTCTACGTAGGCGTCAAGGCTCAAAAGGTCCATTATCTCCTCTCTTGTTTCCATAAGCTGGAAAGCCCCGGCTGGCATCCCGTCTGTGGATTCTATAGCTTTTACGAGAATCTGAAAAATTGTGCGGTTTGACTCTCTGGCTTCACTTCCGCCTTTGAAAATCGTAGCGTTCCCGCTCTTCAGGCAAAGGGACATGACCTGAGGCACCACGTCAGGCCTGGATTCAAAGATGACCCCTATAAGGCCGATTGGACAGCTCACCTGGTAGAGGATAAGGTCTTTGTCCAGTTCAAGAGTGGAAAGGGTATCTCCTACAGGGTCCTTGAGCTTAATTACATCTCTGATTCCTGCGATCATTCCATCAATCTTTGAGTCGTTTACTTTAAGCCTGTCTACAAGGGCCTGAGTGAGCTTCCCTTTCTGTTTCAGTTCTGCTGCATATTCCAGGTCTCTTGAGTTTGCATCCAGAATAGCTTTCCTTTCTGTATCCAGAGCCTGAGCCATGGCCTCAAGCGCTCGGTTTTTTATTTCGGTATTTACACTGGAAAGTTCAATAGATGCCTTTTTTGCCTGTATTACTTTGGTTTTGATATCTTCAGCCATATGATCACCGTCTAAATGAGAGATAACTTCTGAATGCCCCTATTCGCCAGCTGGGCAGCCCAACTTGTTAATTGTATCAGTAAATTTCGGGAGATTCGGTGTTATTCGATATCGGATATAAGTAATGGATTTTATTATTGAATTACAGGTAGTGGACTTTACTATTGAATTATAAGTAAAGGACTTTACTATTGAATTATGATAATGGACCTACTATCGAATTATATAATGGACTTTACTATTGAACTGTAGGTTGAAATTAATTGAATGGAAATTAATTGAATGCTGGAATTAAACTGAAAATCATTTTTTTTCTTTAAATATTAAGGTATACTCATAGTTCCAAAGATGTATTAATTCTTCCCGCTGTATCTAGAAAATAGGCATGGAAGAGAAGAGAGTGAAGACAGTTTTGTAATACTTTTAATACCTTTTTCTACACTGTTTCGGTATATGATAAGTAAAGTTCTAAATAAAAGATACTATATTATCAAGTAACTTTTTAGTCTCAGTACTAATCACTGAGAGGTTTAACTCTATCTATTTTCAGATAATGGTTTTATGTCTGGAGGGGAAATTTGCTAAAATATTCGTTATTCTAAATCCACGTGAAGTACAGCTTTATCTTATTAAAGTTTATTTTTAATTTCATTAAAATAAGCAGTTGACCTTTAATGGCCTGATGTAGCGGATAAAGGTACTCCCGTTTTAATTTTGTTAAAACCGGGGGCTAATGATACAACCTTATGGAATTAGCTCCTCCGGTTTACATTATAAAGGAGAATACAATTCGTTAAAAACCCAGCAAAAGAAAGGCTCAAAAAAGCTTTATTATTGAGAAACAAAGGCTTTCTTATTAATAGATAAAAGCTTTCTTAATGATAGATATTATTTCAAAACGAATATATATACGATGAATATAACTATAGAATACGCGACTCCATTATCTGGAAGCGTATACTACATCTGAAAAAAGAAATTGCAAGGCACCCTTATAATTTTTGAAGATCTCTTGCGTAAGAGAGATAAAATTTTGCAGCCCAGGGGCCAGACCATATACAGCACCGTAAAGCGATTAAAAGGTCATAGGAGGCCGGAAACGTTCGAAAACCTGGCTGTTCAGCATCTCTTATACACAAAGATTATTATAGGGGTAGATCCATATCGAAATGGGGATAACTTCAGTATATTGGTGGTGTGTAAAAAATGAAATCATTCGCATTAGTCCGGGCAGACGACTCGGATAAAGTAAAAATAGCCTTACATGATCTGGAACGATACGGACATATTCAATTTTCAGCTACTCCAAAATGCATAGAACCAAACTATGCTGATGAGCTTCTTGTTAGTGTAATGGGCGTATCCCTCAAGTCAAAATGTAACTCTGCAGCACTGGTGGAATTGAACAATCATGCAGGGGCGGCAATTAGCAGGCTGAAGAAAATCCATCCTCCTGCTCATATAATAATTATCAGTCCAAGACACAAAATGTTTGAAGAACTGGCTGGCAAGTTTCCAAAATATCCGGAGTTTGACCGAACATTTAACCATCAGAAGAGTCCACAAAGTATGGAAATCATTCAGGAGAAAGGAGAAACTTCCAATCCTATGCATAAAGAATAAAAGAGTTCCAAGAATAAAAGAGTTTCATCAATTATTAATATTAACTTTAATATTAATTTTTGAATTTAGCCTTTGAATTTAACCTTTAAATTTTTCTTTTTTAGGATTCAGATTTATTGGAAATCCTGCTTTGAGCAGGAACCGGTCTTCAATCTCAGTCTGGAAACGTAGGTGTACAGGCTTTCCACGTCTTTAATTTCTTTCTGAGATATGAGCCTGAGTTTATTTCGGATACCAAGCTCGGGCTTCAGGCCAAAACTCTCGAAGTATCCTGAAAGCTTTATAGCCAGCAGGTCACCTCTTCTGTCCCAGTCGGTCAATATAACTACTTCGCTACCAAGCTGGGCAATTCTTTCGGAGAAATTAAAAAGAGAGTGTCGGGTTGCAAGTTCAAAATTGCCTTCAATTCCAAGCCTTTTCAGGGACAGCACATCTCTTTTTCCTTCAACGATGATAATCGCTCCCCTTCCTGAGTATTCGGAGAGTTCGGAGAGAAGTTCTTCGATTCTTTCAAGCCTTTTTCTGTAAATTTCAAGATCAGCCACGTTGTCTGCAACCTTACTATTAATTCGAATTTTAAAAACTGCAGACTTTGAGAAAGCTGCAGTTTACTTCTTAAGAGCTGAAAAACTTACTTTTAAAATCAGATTCCTACTTAAATACGGGTTTCTTAAAATACGGTTTTATTTGTTTAAATGGGCTCCGAAAATTGAAACCGCCTGCTGATATGAAACTCCTTTTAACAATAAGGACTTCTTACTGCTTGTTGCCCCGCTATTTATAATAATATTCGAACTGTTAATTCCAAAGAGTTCGGCAAGGCATTCCACAAGCTGTTCGTTTGCCTTTCCTTTCTGGGCATTTTTGGTTAGCTTTACTTCAATCCGCTTGCGCCATTCATTATAACCGCTCGGAACCGAAATTGACCTGGAACCGGGAGTAACCTCGATATCAACAATTATACCGGAACCCAGATCTGTTATTGCCTCTTCAAAGGACATATCTTTTACCTTTCTGGAGGTATTCTATAAATCAATAACGAATCGACCTGTCAAATCAAAGAAATAACTGGACATATGGAAAGATAAAACTAAATAAAGCTTCAAATAAGATTTAAAACAAAATTTAGATTCTTTATTCAAAGAATATATAGCTAAGAGTTTTTAAAGCTATGAAAATAAAATCAGAAGAAAATAGTGCTGTAGCCCGGACGCACTAACTCCGAAAGCTCATCCTCTGGTTTTCCGCAGTCACTTTCAGTTACCCTCGTGCCGGGCAGTGTCACACTATCGATATACCGCATTGGGGTTGTCTGTACACTCACAGTCAGGATTTTCCATTACCTCATGCAAGGACCTATACAATGCGACGAAGCCATATTATATACATACTAATATATAAAAATATCGGCGAACTATGGATTCACTCTGTTGCATATATAATTATAGGAGATATTTAGATTAAAGACCCATTTCTCTTAAGAAAGAACGATTTCCATTATAAGAGCACAGAACGCAACCTGAGAGTGCAAAGAGATAACCTGAAAGAATGCAGGATTAATTGTGAATTACAGAGTGATATGCTTTATTAAAAGGAATACAAAAAGAAGGAAAACCATTCAGCAATTTGCATTCTCAAAAAGGTTATGTCTTCAAACAGGCTGCATTCTTAAGAAGATTATTTTAATAATAAAAATCTGAAGGAAAACTTATATATTATGTACATGTTTGCTCTTCCGCAAATTGAGCACAGGTGCTTAGTGAGTATCAGAGGTGCGTATATATGTACGGCACTGAACAGATAATTCCCGGGATAATCATTGCAGGCCCCGAACTGGAACCTATCGAGGGGTATATCTGCATAAATAAAGGAATAATTACAGACATTGGAGAGGAGCGTACACACTCTACCAACATAATAGCTCCCTGTTTTGTCAATGCTCATACTCACCTGGGGGATTCGGTATTCAAAGACCCTCCTCTGGGAAAAGTTTCCGGATTCCGAACTCAAAGAGACTTGGATGCTCTTGTAAAACCTCCTGATGGGTTAAAGCACAGGATTCTAAGAGAGACGCCATACAGAGCCCTGATCGAATGCATGAGAAAGTCTCTACTGGATATGATCGAAACCGGAACCTGTGCTTTCGCGGATTTCAGGGAAGGGGGTGTTGTGGGAGTAGCAGCCCTGAACAAAGCCCTTGAAGGGCTTAAACTTCATTCCATGGTACTGGGTAGACCTGCAGAGCCTGAATTGCCTCTTCAGGTAGTACTGGCTGAAGTAAGAAGGATTCTTCTGCATTCTACCGGACTTGGGATGAGTGGGACAAATGACCTTGATCTCGAACTATTGAAGAATATTGCTACCTGTACACGACAACGTAAAAAATTCTTCGCGATCCATGCAGGAGAAAAAGATACGAGCGATATAGAAAAGGCATTATCACTCGAACCGGATCTCCTGATTCATTTGACAAATGCTACAAAAAGAGATCTTGAGTACGTGGCTAATGCGAAGATTCCGGTTGTTGTCTGTCCCAGATCAAACCTTATTACAGGAGCCGGAATGCCACCTATTGCCGAGATGCTGGAAGCCGGAATAAGAGTAGCTGCAGGAACGGATAATGTAATGTTAAATTCTGTAAATATGTTTGCTGAAATGGAATTTATGTCTAAGATTTTTTCGATTGATGATAGGCAAGTATTTAAAATTTGCACACTTAATGGTTCTTTTGTAATGGGGCCTGATTCTACGGGTTCGATACAAAAGGGGAATAAAGCTAATCTCATGATCCTGAATGGAAGTTCCAATAATCTTGCAGGGATAAAGAACCCCATAAGTGGAATCACAAGGCGGGCAAGACCCGATGATATACTATCGGTACTTCATTCGTAAAGCAAATGGAGAACAAACATGGTGAGCGAATTTTACCGGAATATAGTGGTTGCAACAGACGGATCCGAGAACAGCCAGAGAGCTATTTCATACGGTGTTGAGATCGCAAAACTCAGCGGGGCCACGGTTCACGCTCTTTATGTGGTAGATACAACTTCTTTTTCCTCGATACCTATGGATGCGGGCTGGGAAGTAATGTATGAAACCCTGAGAAAGGAGGGGGAGAAAGCAATATCCGAGGTTAAGAAGCACGGAGAGGTCTCAGGGGTTGAAGTGAGAGAAGTTCTGTTGGAAGGTCACCCGAGTAATGAGATTATAGATTTCGCAGAGAATAATAATGCTGACCTGATAGTTGTGGGCACCCTCGGTAAAACCGGGCTCGATAGATTTCTGATGGGAAGCGTTGCAGAGAAAGTAGTAAGAGGCTCAAAAGTCCCGGTCCTGGTAGTCCGGAGTGAAAAACAAGTTTAAGACTTTCTGTCAACTGGAAGCCTTTTGAGAAACGAGATATAAGAGAAAGAAAACCAGGATTCAGAGTATACAAAGGTGTAGATCACATGCCAAAAAACATCTTCATTGAAGATATCATGGTAAGGGACGTAGCAAGCGCAACCCTTCCAGGTTCAAGGGACGAGGTTCTTAAAATTCTTAAGAACAAACACATTTCAGGAGTTCCGGTACTTAAAGATTCCAAAGTTGTGGGAATTGTAACCAGGACGAACCTTTTACAGAACCCAGAAGAAGAACAACTGGCTCTTCTTATGACACGGGACCCGATAACCATATCCTCCGGATCGGATCTGCAGACTGCAGCGCGCCTGCTTCTGGAACACGGCATAAGAAGGCTTCCGGTAGTGGATGACGGGAAGCTTGTAGGGCTTGTTACCGTGGCAGATGTTGTGGGCACAATTGCAGACATGAACATCGATATTCCCATTAAGGATTATGTAGAAAAGGAAGTAGTTGCGATTTACAGTGAAACTCCCCTGCCTGTTGTTGCCAGGATTATGGAGCTTGCAGGCGTCAAGGCTGTCCCCGTACTTGATGCAGGCCTTGAGCTCGTAGGAATAATCTCGGACCGGGACGTTATTTCTGCCAGTATAATTGAGGACAGTGTAGAGATGTCAGACATGTCTTCAGGTCAGGACGACGACGCCTGGACCTGGGAATCAATGCGAGACACCATGAGCATCTATTACAGCGTGTCAAGGATTAAGGTTCCCAACATGATCGGAAGCGATATAATGATCAGGGAGCCGATCACAGCCACATATATTGCATCTGTCAGTGACTGTGCACGGAAAATGAAGCGGAACAGGATTGACCAGATTCCAATCATTAATTCAAACCGCAAACTTCAGGGACTTTTGAGAGACCATGATATCCTGAAGCCTCTGATAGAAATCGAATAAATTCAGATTAAATAACTCGCTTCAAAAAACCGTTAAACCTTTAACGTGAGGCGAAGAAGAAATAAAGAGATATCAAAACTACTCAAGAATTTTTCCTTCAGGAGGCATTCTACAAAAAGATGCCTCCGATAAATACTTTTTTTCAGGAGTCAGAAAAATGGACAGGCCTTTTGTTTTTATTAATTCTGCTATGTCAGCTGACGGCAAACTTTCAACAAAGGAAAAGAAACAGGTTAGAATCTCCGGAAAACTTGATTTTGAAAGAGTGGACGAGCTCCGGGCCCGGGCCGATGCAATTATGGTAGGGATAGGAACTGTCCTTTCAGACGACCCAAGCTTAACCGTAAAGTCTCCGGAAAGAAGGGCAGCCAGGAAAGCCGCCGGAAAAAGCGAAAATCCGGCAAGAATTATTGTGGATAGTTCAGCAAGGACTCCCCTGGATGCCGATGTTTTCAAAAAAGGGGAAGGAATAAGGATCATTGCAGTTTCAGGTTCTGCGCCTGCCGAAAATCTCGAAAAGCTGAAAGAAAAAGCCATTGTTATCCAGACAGGGACTGAGAAAGTTGACCTTCCGCAGCTTGTAAGAAAATTAAAGGAAATGGGCATAAACACGCTTATGGTAGAGGGGGGGGCAACCCTAAACTGGGGAATGCTTTCTGCAGGCCTTGTTGATGAGATCTATACTTTTGTAGGAAATCTTATAATAGGTGGCGCTACATCCCCAACTTTTACTGATGGAGAGGGGTTCTCAGAAGCCGAAATCCTCGAGCTTGAACTGCTCTCGGCCAAAAAAATCGAAGATGGCTTACTCCTTAAATGGAAGGTAAAAGACAAAAGGGTAAGATAAAAGAAGATAAAAGATCACTTCCAATCCATTTTTCCGTTAATAGCTGCTCCAATTTCTACATTTCCTGATTCTTACTTTTCCTGATTCTTGACTTTCCTGATTCTTACTTTTCCTGATTCTTGCTTTCCCTGATTTTTATCGTTTTATCGGATTTGCAATCGAATTTTACCGGGCTGTTAACCGTCATTCGGCTTAAGATTATGTTTTTCAAAACCGCCCTTAGAATATACGAAGACTTCAAGTTCGCACCTGCCTTTAAGAAACTCCCGTATTCTGCGGTCATATATGCTCTGGACGTGTTTCAGGCCGTTTGTGCTGAAGTGAACCTTCACAGCTTCAAAAAAGCCGATCATCTGTGTCAGGTAAGCCCCTTCATAAGCTCGGGTTTCCCGCGCAATTGTTTCACACTCCGAAGCCTCAAGTTCGGAATTGTAACTCCCGTGCTCGTTTAAGCCGCTAATCTGGCGCCAGTCCACCTTACCTGAGTCGTCAGCTTCCCGGTGGAGCATATAAGGATAGACCCTGCAGATTGAAGGGCGGTTATCATAAATTTTGCAGCGCTTATTCTCAAGAAAAATGCATGAGCCGTCATGCTTCGTTTTCAGGGCGTAGCCTGAGACATAAAACCTGCCCTTCTGGTCGCAAAACTCGTAATAAGGAGCAGGAGTAATGGAATCCGGGCTTATCTGCCTTATAATGGCCAGGTCTGCATCAAGCAGGAAAACGTGGTCATTAAACTCTTTAGTACAGCAGCGTGCGCACAGTTCACACCTGAACCCCAGTTCTTTAATTATCCCAACGAATTCAGGTTCAGGAAATTTTCTTACGCCCGCAAGCTCTTCTCGTGCGTCTGCAAGCCTTACTTCGATGTTATCCTTTTTTACGTTAATCACCTTTTTAAGAAACAAGCCTTTTCAACAAGCCTTTTTTTTAAAAATAGCTTGACCGCAAGCCTTTTCAGAAAAGGCTTGAGCGAAAACGGCGAACGCCCGTGATTGAGAATATTATAATCCCCAAGCCCTATCCGGCGTGATAAAGCGGCTCAACGCAAGCCTTTTCAAAAAAGGCTTGAGCGAAAACCCCTGGCGACGGCGTGATCAACCGGCGCAACGGTTGTGGCTCAACGCAAACCTTTTCAAAAAAGGTTTGATCGAAAACGACGTAACGGCGTGGTCAAACGGCGCAACGCAAGCCTTTTCAAAAAAGGCTTGAGCGAAAACGACGTAACGGCGTTCAACCGGCGCAATGGTTGTGTTTGAGAAATACTTATAATCCCCAAGCCCTATCCGGCGTGATCAACCGGCGCAACGGTTGTGGCACAGCGGTTGGAGTGCAGCAGTTATTCAAAGCTTTCGGCCTTATTCTAATCCTATGTCCGTAACATTTAATTACTAGCATTCCTCTTTATGATAAACCCAAGGCTTGATAACATTTATAATTTCGCACTTTCAGGCTTCAAGGAATATCAGAGATTCATCAATTACCATTGAGAATTATCGATTTAAAATTAACGAATCAGGAAACACCTGTTTGAATACCTGTTTATTGAGACGCTGCCGAGGAGAAGAAAAATCCGCGGCAACCGGCAGTGTCCATCAATAAGCGAATACCTGAATATACTACGTAATAAGTTACAAATAAATTCAGAGAAATTTAAAATTAAAATTTAGCGAGGAATGATAATGGGCAAAACCGGCAGCATTGATTGGGTAAAAGTAAAAGGCAGAAAAGGCAGAGTAATTAAGGTCCAGAAATCACAGGCTCAAAAGGCACACCCAGGACCTGCACAGCGCTTTACTTCTTCAGGTCATAAGAGACGCTTCATCAGAAGATCTGCAAAAGCCCTTGTGAAGTGATTTTAAGGGCTTTTTAATTTAACTTTTTTTAATGTTATTTTTAATTCTGGAATTATATTTCTACGTAAGACGATCTCTTCTGTGTAAAGCCTGATTATTATATAAGGCAACTTTTCGCGCATTTAATTTCCCCCTGTAGTGTAATTCTTCTTCTTAGCAGTTTTTAGATATGTTTTATATTGCGCTTATTCCGGAACTCCTTCCTGAGTCAGGGCAAGTTCAGCCAAAGCTGCAATTTCAGTTGTAATAAAACAAATAAGCAGTGAAAATTAGAAAATAAATTACCTATTAAGATATATATTGACCAGTTGGTTTATTAAAATGAAAGTTAGTTAATTAACTGTGAATTTGGAAAAATTATAACAGATTGCTAAGTCATGAGTCTGAATTATTAGAAGGAATTTTCAAACGGCCTGGATTTATGAAAGTACATTAACTTTTAAGGGTAAACGCTACTTGGGGGAAGATAGATGAGTAGCAAAGTTCTGT